>CAKSHV010000095.1 GCA_934457515.1 uncultured Clostridia bacterium | reverse complement strand
CTGCAGACGGCTGGGCGCCGTTTCACGCAGGCGGACACCTCAGCGGAAAAGACCGGCATTTTTGGTTTCATTTCACCTTTAAAACGCCAACAGTCGGCGAGCGCGAGCAGGTGATTTTCCATTTAAGCACAAGCGCGGACGGCGCATGGGATGCGCTGAATCCCCAGGGACTTTTCTATGCAAACGGCAAAACCGTGCAGGGACTTGACATTAACCATCAGGACGTTTTGCTTGAGCCGAACACCGATTATGACGCATATATTTATTTCTACATCGGCATGATTGATGACAATTTCCAGATTGAAATTGTGCCCTCTCTGCAAATCATTGACCGTGAAATTGAGGGATTATACTACGATTTTTCCGTTCCGCTCGACGCATTAAAACTGTTTGAAGAGGAAGACGGCGAATTTTTGGAAATTATGCGTGAGCTGTATGCGGCGGCACAGCTTTTGGATTTGCGCGACATATACAGCGACGCGTTTTATAAAAGCGTTGCCGCAGCAAGAACGTCTTTAAAAGAAGCTTTTTACACCACCGTTCGTAAGGACGGACCGATTGTAAACTGCATCGGCCACACCCACATCGACGTTGCATGGCTGTGGACGCTGGCGCAAACGCGCGAAAAAACGCAGCGCAGCTTTTCCACCGTGCTGAATTTAATGAAGCAATATCCCGAATACCAATTCATGTCCTCTCAGCCGCAGCTTTACAAATATTTGCTGCAGCAGGACAAAGAAACCTTTGAAGAACTCAAAAAAGCCGTTAAGGCGGGCAGATGGGAGCCCGAGGGCGCGATGTGGCTGGAGGCAGACTGTAATTTAACAAGCGGTGAAAGTCTGGTTCGCCAGATTATGTACGGAAAACGCTTTTTCAAAGAACAGTTTAACACCGACAGCACCATTTTGTGGCTGCCCGATGTATTTGGCTACAGCGCAGCGCTGCCGCAGATTTTAAGAAAATGCGGTGTTGACACGTTTGTAACCTCTAAAATCAGCTGGAATGACGAAAATCTGCTTCCTTATGACACTTTCATGTGGAAAGGCATTGACGGAACAGAAATTTTCACTTATTTTATCACTGCGCAGGACGCTGAAAAGCGCATCAATAAGGCGCAAAACTACACAACCTATGTAGGCTACATCCGTCCTTCTCAGGTGCTCGGCACATGGAAACGCTATCAGCAAAAGGATTATAACAATGAAGTGATGATTACCTACGGCTACGGCGACGGCGGCGGCGGACCGACCAAGGACATGATCGAGCAGCAGCGCAGACTGTCCTACGGATTGCCGGGACTTCCGCGCACACAGCCCGAGTCTGCGGCAAACATGTTGCGCCGCGTCCGCGAGAATTTTGATAAAAACTGTGTGCGCCTCGGCAAAACACCCCGCTGGGACGGCGAACTTTACTTAGAGTTCCACCGCGGCACATACACCTCCCAGGCGCACAACAAACTTTGCAACCGAAAGAGCGAGCTTTCCTATCAGGCGGCAGAATCGGCAGCATTTTCCGCGCACGCACTGCTCGGCAAAGCCTATCCCAAACAATCTTTACAGGACGGCTGGGAAACCATACTGCTGAATCAGTTCCATGACATCATCCCCGGTTCTTCCATTAAAGAAGTGTACGAAGATTCCGCAAAGCAGTACGAGGCGGTTTTAAAAACCGCGCATGATGCGGAAAGCGATGCAATCAAAGCTCTTGCCGAGAATGTGAAGACGGATGGAGGCGTGTTTGTATACAACCCCAACTCCGCACCGTTCTCCGGCGAAGTGAACGCAGACGGCAGGTATATTTCGGTTCAGAACGTTCCGGGTCACGGTTACAAAGTGGTTCCGAAAACAGAGGCTGTTCGTTCCGTAACCCTTACGGACGGCGGCATGGAAAACAAATATTATACTTTAAAATTCGATGACATGGGCAGAATCTGCATGCTTTATGACAAAGAGGCAGACCGCGACATTGTGTGCGAAAACGGCGCAATCAACGAATTTTTCGTGTATGAGGACTTTCCTTTTGTTTACGACGCGTGGGAAATCGCCCGCTATCACAAAGACAAGCACTGGTCGCTCGGCGCACCCGTAAGCGTTGAAAAAGCGGACGAAGGCGCAAGAAAAGGCTATACTTTCCGCTATGCATACGGAAAATCAACCTTAATTCAGACAGTTTATTTATATGACGACAGCCGCCGCATTGACTTTGAAACCTATGTGGACTGGCACGAAGACCATGTTCTCTTAAAGACGGAATTCCCGATGGACATTCACGCGACCGAGGCAAGCTATGAGGTACAGTTCGGCAGTGTGAAACGTCCGAACAGCCGCAACACCAGCTGGGAACAGGCAAAATTCGAGGTTTGCGCACAAAAGTGGGCAGACCTTTCGGAGACAGACTACGGTGTAAGCTTATTAAACGACTGTAAGTATGGTCACAGCGCTGTCGGCGGCACACTGACGCTCTCCCTGCTGCGCGCACCTACTTATCCCGACCCGACTGCAGACCGCGGCGAGCACCGTTTTACCTATTCGCTTTATCCGCATAACCATGCGCTTGCAAGCGACACGGTGCACGAATCGTTTGCGTTAAACCGCCCGGTAATTGCTCTGCCTCTTGGCGCGCAAGACGGCACACTTTCAGATGAATGGTCGCTCGTATCTTCCAATAACAGCGATGTGATTATCGACACCGCAAAAATGGCAGAGGACGGAGAAGAACTGATTGTACGCCTGTATAGCTGCCGCAACAACCGTGCAAAAGCAACGCTGACCTTCGGCGTTCCGGTTAAAAACGCGGCGCTTTGCACCATGTTGGAGGAAACGGAATCGGAAATCGCCGTTCAGGATAACAGCGTTTCCCTTTCGCTTAAGCCTTTCGAAATCGTAACTTTAAAAATAAAACTGTAACAGATAAACCGCCCGGCCGTTTTGGCGGGGCGGTTTTACGAAAAATGTTTCAGCTTAAATTTTCCCGTTAAATAATTATACCGCAAAAAAAGAATCGCCTTTTGGCGATTCTTTTTTTATAAAATTTTATTTTTTAATCGTAACCGTTGTCCATGTTGTTTCGTGTGCGTAATCAATTTTTATTGGCGCCTCTTCGGTTGGTTCAATATTTAAAACCGTTGATGTGTCGCGCATTTCGTTTGATACTACAACACTGTCCAAATGAATGGTTTTGCCGCTTGCCTTTTCTTTAAAATCCATAACAACCTTTAAGCCTGTCAGGCTGTTTGCGGTAACCTCAAACGGAAAGGCATTCAACGAAACAACCACGCGGATTTTTTCCAAATTTCCGACAGCCAAAGGCTTTATGGTAATCGGGTCGAAATCTGCCATTTGCGGCTTTGCTTCGGTTGCGGGCTTTGTTGTGTCCGTCTTTGTTCCACCTTCGGTTGCTTTACCAACGTCTACGCTCTTAAAGTCCGCGTCGGGCGGCAAAATCCAAATATCGGTAGTTTTATAGGTGTCGCTGGAAAGGTTTGCAGCCGGAACCTCCGCCGTTTCTCTGATTTTCAAAACATACGTTCCGTTGTCGCGGACTTCGTTGCCCTCAACCACGCTTTCCAAAATCACATTCGCGCCTGTTTCGCGGTTGGTAAGAAGCGCTTTAACCTTCGCCCCCGTCATATAATCCACAGTAACCTTTTCAAACGGGAAGTTTTTGCCTTCAACCACGCAGCGAACAATGCCGTCTGCGCTGCCCATGCCGGTGATTTTCGCAGAGAATGCGTCAAATTTCGGCAAATTGGAGGTTGGCATCAACGCCTCAACTCCGCCGCCGGTATACGGCTTGTATTCACCCGGCTTTAAGGGACTTAAAGTACCGCCGCCCAAAGATTCGGTCGAGCCGTCGGTCTTTTTAACCGTCATGGTGTAAGTAAAGTCATTGCCTGCGTCAACCTTAATAATTTTTTCAAACGGATATTCATTAATGGTTTCACTGTAGTCTTTGCCGCCGATTGTGTAGTTAATGGTTGCGGAAGTAATTTCGTCCGCCTTTTTGGTGGTGTATACATATGCATAATACGAATTATCATTAAACTGCAGCAAATATGCCTTGCCCGCCGTTTGATTTACAACCGTTTTGCCCAGGTCTGCCGAAACCGTAAAATCAGCCTTTGCATAAGACGGTATCTTCACATCGGGGTGCAGAACAACCGACTGAATACCCTTAGACGGAATGGTTACGGTAAACGAACCGTTCACGATTTCAACGGTGGATTTGTTGCCCGCCCTGTCATAAAGAGTTGCGGTTTCGTTATATGTTTCCGCGTTCGGGATTTTGTCGCCGAGTTTTACGGTAGTTGTCAGCTCGCTGTTGCCCTCATTTACAAGCGCAACGCCCAAAACGCCGTCTTTCTTTGCGGTTAAGTAGTCAACTTCCACGCTGTCGGGCTCAACAATGCCGCGGTCAAGCCACAGCCACATATCGTTTTCATCATAGAATTTACCGGGCTTAAAGCCGTACTGATTGGTTACAAAATAAGCATACCCTGCATTAATTACAGACGGGAACTCAATGTTTGCGTCCGACATATTCCAAATATCGTTGATAAGGAAGTCCTCCAAAAGACCCAAAAATACCGGAATGTGGTGCCAGTAAATCAAGTCGTAGTCCGGCCCTTTGTAGGGGTAATCCGCCTGCTTGTCGTGCAGGAGATAACGCTCCCAATAATAGCCGCCGTAGTTACCGAATCTGCCAACCATTGCGTTTCTCGCCATGGTTTTAAAATAATCCTCGCCTGTATATTTTGCAAGGCGCAGCATGGTGCCTGCCCACATGTTCATGGTGATGGCATTGCCGTTAGACGGCGTCATCAAATGCTCGGTGCCCATGCCTGCTCGTGCGGGAACCCAGCCGGGTGCGGTTTCTTCCTTAAGCTTGTTTTCCGATTCGGAAGCCTTTGTGTTCACACCGAACGGATTACCGATTCTCCACTGCACACCATCTTTATGATAGTACCATTCCGCTGTATCATTTGCAAGCGGACGCTCTGCGGTTTTAACCGGGTCAACCGTGTAATCGGTAGTTGCGTAATCATTCTGATAGCCGGTTGTCCAAACCTCGGTCATGATATATTCTGCAACGGTTTTTGCTGCGTCTAAATATTTCTGTTCGCCTGTTTCCTCATATGCTTTCACGAAGGTGTTCAGCATGGGAACGGAGTCGGAATAGATAAATCCGCCAACGAACGGCTGTGTTTTAAACGCTTTGCTTTCCAGCATAGACGTAATATAGTTATCTGCTGCCTTTTTAATAGATTCCTTGTAATCGTCAGTACCCATCAAATCGGTCATTGCCTGACCGCCCGCAACACCGTTTAAGTTCGAGCTGTTTAACTTACCAAGCGCATAATTAAAAAGGAACGGTGTCCTGCCCTGGCTCATTTCGTAAAGCCCGATATAAGACGAGGGAGCAAAGCCGGTATTCACGCCTGAAAGCGGAGTCGGGGTATTGGTTGTGTAGCTGTTGTTACCCTCAACGCGCTTAAAGTGCATACCGCCGCGGGACAGCATAAATGCCAGTGCGGGGATTGCGCGTTTTTCCAAAATGTCTTCATTGTCGGTTAACATGTAGCGCTGCATAAGCTCCACACCGTTGGAAATGGTGGTAACCTGCTTTGCTTCCATGTTGTAAAATGCCATGTCTTTATTGTCCCAACCGCCGTACATATCGTCCATAATCAGGTCGGTGCAGTTGTAGATTGCCTCATTGATAGAGGTATAATAGTTGGTTCTTAAATCCTTTAAGTTGTACATGTCCTGCGTTACATGCTTGTAGTTGTCGAACCACTCTAAGTTATTATAAACCAAACGATAGCCGAACGAATAGGTTCCGCCCTGTTCAAAAATCGATTTCTGTGTGCCGAACAGCGGTGCAATGATGTTGCCGCGAACGTTACCGGTCGGTGAACGGAACATAACGCCGAAGTCCGAAAGACCGGGGGTTGCCACGTCCTGACGGACATACTGCGGGTCTACCACAACGCCCTTTGTGATTGCGTCCTTGCCGGTGCCGAATGTGAATGTGCACATGGGTGTGAACATCATGTATTCGGAAAGAACAATATCATTTTGGGGAACAAAGTCTTTTACATAGGTAAGAGGCGCGGTAACGCGGCTAAACGAGCCGTCTTTGAAATCGTCGCCCGTGAAGAACGCAAAGGAGTATGCGCCCGCCGTTTTCATGGTTGCGTCCATGGTTACTTTCGGCTCGTAGGTCAAATCGTCTAATGTAAAGGTCAGCGT
>CAKSHV010000094.1 GCA_934457515.1 uncultured Clostridia bacterium | reverse complement strand
GTTGTATTCACATTCCTGTACACCGATATTTTCGATACGGTTGGTACATTAATCGGCGTTGCCGAAAAAGCAAACCTGCTTGACGAAAACGGCGAACTGCCGAACGCAAAAGGCGCTTTGATGGCAGACGCTGTCGGCACATGCGTTGGTGCGTGCCTCGGTGTTTCCACTGTTACAAGCTATGTTGAATCCAGTGCGGGTGTTTCGGTTGGCGGCAGAACAGGTCTTGCTTCGGTTGTAACTGCAATCTTGTTCTTGGTTTCCATCATTTTTGCACCGATTTTCCTTGCAATTCCTTCGTTTGCAACCGCTCCGGCAATGATGTTTGTTGGTCTTTTGATGCTTAGCGCAGTTAAAAACGTTGACTTCGAAAGCGACATTGCAGACACGCTCGGCGCATTTGCTGCAATCGTATTCATGCCGCTTACATACTCCATTTCAAACGGTATTATGTTCGGTATGTTAACATGGGTTATCTTAAAGCTTGTTACAGGCAAGGTTAGAGATATTAAACCTGTTATGTGGGTTTCCACAGCGCTCTTTGCTCTGTACTTCATTTTGAAGTTCATGGGTATTATGGGCTAATCTCCTCATTGAAAACAGAAATCGGATTCGGACAGAAAGGAACTGGTTGTTATCATGAAAAGCCATTATACAATGGAAATTGCAGGGGTTAAAAGAGACTTGCCTCTGTTTGCAGTCAATGAAAATTTATATATTGCCGCATTTATTATGTTCGGTGATGTTGAAATAACAAAAGCTTGCGCAAAAGAGCTTTTGAAAAAAGTGCCCGAGCATGATATTATGATTACGGCAGAATGCAAAGGTATTCCGCTTTTGTATGAAATGGCTCGTCAGGAAGACGCCGAAAACTACATTGTGGCACGCAAAAAGCCGAAGGTGTACATGAAAAATGTAATCCATTCCGCTGTGGAGTCAATCACAACGGTAGGAGAGCAAGATTTGTGCATCGGTGACGCGGACATTGCCGCAATGAAAGGCAAGCGCGTTTTGTTGGTGGATGATGTAATCAGCACCGGCGGTTCAATTTCCGCAATCGAGTCTTTGGTTGAACAGGCAGGCGGCAATATTGTAGGCAAAGCGGCTGTTTTGGTTGAAGGCGACGCGATGGAGCGCGGAGATGTTATCTATCTCGAAAAGCTTCCGCTGTTTGATAAAGACGGAAATCCGATTGACTAATTTTAAATAAAATCAAAAGACTGCCTTTTGGCAGTCTTTTTTTGCTCTGTTTACATGTTTGGCATGCAGATGTGCAAAAGCATGGCGGTTTTCTTCAAAAACGACTGTTTTAAAAATCCGTATTTTATAACGGTTTTCAGCCGTTTTGATACAGGAAGATTCGGCAAATTTGCATAGCTTTGTATCGCATTTTTTTGTTCTAAGCTTAATCGGTCGGAAAATGCATTTAAGAAAGCGGCACTTTGCTTAAAAGTGCGTTTTAATGTGTCGCTTATGCCGATTGTTTCGCCGATTTTAAACAACTTTTTAAAAAAAGCAAAATAAAAACCTTTGGCGCCGACTGCATTTTGACTATGCTGGCGGTACAGCATGGTTGGTTCGTTTACAACACCAATTTTCCCGAACGTTGCCGCTGCTGCGGCAAGCCACCAGTCGTGCATGATAATGTCGCTGTTGTTCGTGTTTTTAACAAGATTTAACAGCGCGCGGTTTATCATCATGGTGCAGCCTGTTACGTTGTTTTGCGCAAGCGTGCTGCCGAACGAATAGTTTTGCACATTAAAATGCTGTGCCTTAAAAAAAGAACGTTTTTTTATATTCAAATGCTTGTCTACAACCGAGAGGTCGGTATGTACCAATACGGGCATGTTTTGCGGATACGTTTTCATTTTCGCAAGCGTTTTTTTGATTTTATCGGGCATCCAAACATCATCTTGGTCGCAGAATAAAATATAGTCCGCGTCCGCGTCCTGCATCAGGCGAAAAAAATTGTCTTTTGCGTTTCCGCAAGGTGTTTCGTTCCGATAAACACGAATTTTTTCGGGGTATTTTTTTTCATATTCCGACAAAATGGCAAATGTGCCGTCGGTCGAGCAGTCGTCCCGCACAATCAGCTCAAAATCCTTCACAGTTTGTGCGAACAAGGAATCTAATTGCTGTTTTATATAGCGTTCGCCGTTGTAGGCGGCAAGCAAAATTTGAATCATATAATCACCTTCTATCAGTTTAACACACCGTTTTCTGTTTGTCAACAAATATAAGAAACACAAAATTGCCTATTGAAAAAAGAGATAATATATGATATAAAATAACATAGACAATTATAATCGGAGGCAGAAGATGACAAAAATTGATTTTCACACTCATTGTTTTCCCGATCGGCTTGCATCCCGCGCGATTCAAACCCTTTCGGACGAGTCGGGCGGCATTTTGCCTTATTTTGACGGCACGGCAGCCGGATTATCCGCATTGCTTAAAAAAAGCAGGGTGGATTTCGGTGTGGTGCAAAGCATTGCCACAAACGAGCACCAGATGCGCGCAGTAAATGATTTCGCAAAAACGGTTTTGGACAACAGCAATCTCAATCTTTATGCATTCGGCTCGGTGTACCCCAAAAGCGGGCATGCATTGGATGAGGCAAGGCGCGTGAAAGAATTGGGACTTTGCGGGATTAAATTTCACCCCGATTATCAAGGTTTTTATCCCGATGACGAATCAATTTTTTCGCTTTATGAAGAAATAAACCGCTTAAATTTACCGGTTTTGTTTCACGCAGGAGAGGACTATGGATTTAAGCCGCCGTATCACGGCATGCCAAACCGGTTGATTAAAGTGCTTTCCGTATTGAAAGTTCCGGTTATTTTTGCACATTTCGGGGGCATCGGCTGTGCGGAAGAGGTCATAAAGTCCGTTTGTGAACTGCCCGTTTTTTTAGATACGTCTTTTGCTTCGCACGGCATTGTGACGAAGGAGCAGGCACTTAAAATCATTCGAAAGCATGGCGCGGATAAAATTCTTTTTGGCTCGGACGCACCATGGAGCGACCCAAATGACGAAGTGAATTTTATAGAGAGTCTTGGACTTTCCGAACGGGAAAAAGAACTGATTTTCAATGAAAATGCAAAGAAAATTTTAAAAATAAAAGGATAAGGAGCAGATGTATGGACATTAAAAAAGTTTTAAAAGACGTTCCGAAAGAATACAGGCCGATTCCGTTTTGGTCATGGAACGAAAAATTAGACGTTGAGGAAACAAGAAAGCAGGTCCGCCTTATGCATAAAGCCGGGCTTGGCGGCGCATTTATGCATGCGCGCGGCGGTTTGCAGACCGAATATATGGGTGATGAGTGGTTTCAAAATGTGGATGCGAGCATAGATGAATGTCAAAAATACGGTATGCAGGCATGGGCATATGACGAGAACGGCTGGCCGAGCGGTTTTGGTGCGGGTGCGGTAAACGAACTTGGTATTGACTATCAGCAAAAATATCTTCGCATTGAAATAGGCGAAAAAAACGAACCCCAAACCATTGCAAATGTGAACGGCTATCATTTGTATTATGAAGTAAACCCGTTTTATGTGGATAATTTGGATAAAAAAGTGGTTCAAAAGTTTATTGAGGCTGCATATAAACCATACGCAGAAAAATACAAGGGCAAAATGCCCGGTATTTTTACCGATGAACCGCAGGTTTCACGGAACGGTATTCCGTGGAGTTTTGTTTTGCCCGAAGAATACGAAAAAGCTTATTCCGATGATTTAATTTTACGTCTTCCCGAGCTGTTTTTTGAGACAGGCGACTATAAACAAACGCGTTTCCGTTTTTGGAAACTGGTTTGCAATCTTTTTACAAACGCCTATGTGAAGCAAATTTATGAATATCTGGATAAGAATGGCATGCGTCTTACAGGCCATATGGTTTTGGAGGATAATTTGTTAATTCAAATCACTTCAAACGGTGCGGTTATGCCTCAGTATGAATATTTTCATATTCCGGGCATCGATTGGCTTTCGCGCAGCCAAATCAACCCGCTGATTCCGCTGCAGCTTTCAAGCGTTGCACACCAGACAGGCAAGAAACAGATTTTAACCGAAAGCTTTGCGCTTTGCGGACACAATGTCAGCTTTGAAGAATTAAGATGGCTGCTTGAGTCGCAGTTTGTCCGTGGGGTTAATTTACTTTGTCCGCATTTGGAGGGCTATTCGCTGCGCGGAATCCGTAAGCGCGACTATCCGCCCGCCATGTACTGTCAGCAGCCCTGGTGGGACGAATATTCGATTTTCACCGAGCAAATGAGCCGTATCGGCATTTTGCTGACCGAGGGCAAAGTGAAATTTGATACGCTTGTGATTCACCCGCAGTCAGCAGCGTGGACGATGTTCGACAACGCGGAAAACAAAGGCATTAGAGATTTGAATGCTAAGTTTATGAAAATCATTGACAAACTTGAAAGAAAGCACATTTTATTCCATTTGGGCGATGAAACAATCATGGAAAAGCATGCCGAGGTTAAAAACGGCGAAATTGTTATCGGTTCGCAGCACTATAAAAAAGTCATTTTGGTGCAGGACGAAGTATTGTTTGATTCCACGAAAAATCTGCTTTCAGAATTTAAAAGCCAAGGCGGTGTACTTACAAATGCAGATGAAATTGCGAGAAATAAAGTGTGCGACAATGAAAAATTAACCTACACCTGTCGTCATTTTGACGGATTTACCATGCATTATTTTGTAAACGAAACAACCGAAAATCAAACTGCAAACATCTTCTGCGGCGGAAAAATGATGGATTTAAACACAGGCGATTTTGTTCCTTTTTCCGGCTCGCACCTGTTTGCGCCCATGAGCAGTTTGGTTGTCATAGATGACGGCACGGCGTGCATTGCAAAAGATGAACAAGAAGAATCCGCGCTTAAGCTTCCCGAAAACTGGCAGCTGGTTCGGGCAGACAAAAACGCGCTTACGCTTGATAAGTGCGACTATTGGTTTGACGGTGAGTTGATCGAAAAAAATGCCTATGTTTTGGATATTGCGGACAAGGCAAACGCTTTGGAACGAAAGGTAAATATCCGCATGCGATATACATTTAAGGCAGATTTTGTGCCAAACGAAATTTATCTTGCGTGTGAAACGCCTAAGCAGTATAAAATTCAGGTAAACGGCGCAGTTCTTTCCGAAAAGCCGTGCGGCTTTTTCCGCGACCGTGCGTTTGAGCTTTTAAATATTGCACCCTTTGTGCGTACGGGCGAAAATGAAATTGTTTTGACTTGTGATTTTAAACAGTCGGACGAGTGTTTGCAAATGATTAAAAACAGCCGCATTTTCGAAAGCGAAAAGAATAAACTGGCTTATGATATGGAAATCGAGGGCATTTTTATTGTAGGTGATTTTGACGTTTTAACCGAGAAGGAAAAATTTGCACCGCTTAAGAGAAATGCCGAGCGCTACAGCGGGGATTTTGTGATAAGTAAAAAAACGGAGTCGCTAAAGCTAAAACACATCGAAATGCAGGGCTATCCGTTCTTTTCGGGCAAACTTACTGTTAAAAGTTCCTTTTCTATGGCGGAAAATAGCGGCAAAACCGTCCTTAAATTCAATAAAAAGGGGATTAACGCCATTGAAGTGCGCATAAACGGTTATGATGCGGGAACACTGATTTGGAATCCATTTGAGATGGATATTACGCCCTTTGTTCACGCCGGCGAAAATGAAATGGAACTTACGATAGTGAACAATTTAAGGAATCTGCTTGGTCCGTACCATTTGGAAGAGGGCGAGAGCTACAGCGTAGGTCCCGGCTCGTTTTACAAGTCCGATTCGCCTTTTGCCTGGGGCGTTGATTGGAACGACGATTACTGCTTTGTGGAAACAACAATTGAGTAAAAAAGTCAAAATAAGCAAATGCACAAGCATTTGCTTATTTTTTTACTTGACAAAGTTGCAAATTTATGGCATAATCTGTATTAGATTGGAGTTGGTTGGAAATGCTTGCAAATGAACGCAAGGCAAGAATTATAGAAATTTTAAATGACAAAGGCGCGGCAACAACTGTTTCCATCAGTCGAATGCTAAATGTTTCGGCTGAAACGGTCCGAAAAGATTTGCTTACATTAGAGCACAGCGGCGAGCTGCTTCGCGTGCACGGCGGCGCTGTGATACCGGGGCGAAACCGCGTGTATGAAAATTTGGATAAGCGCCAGTTGGAGCACGCGGACGAAAAAAGAGAGCTTGCCGAAACGGCAGCATTGTTTGTTTCGGAGGGTGATGTGATTGCCGTCGATTCGGGCAGCACGGCTGTTGCTTTTGCAGAGGCGCTTGTCAAACGGTTTTCAAAGCTTACCGTGATAACGCACTCGGC
>CAKSHV010000093.1 GCA_934457515.1 uncultured Clostridia bacterium | reverse complement strand
GCTTAATACCGCGCATTTAACCGAAAGGTCGCTGTCTTCTTGATTGTTTAAAATAAAAAGATAATCGTCTGTCATTTGCCTAAAATCGGGCGGTGTTATTTTCTGCAGTTTGTAATTGTCTTTTTCGGAAATGCCCTGTCCGGGCGAAAAAGCAAAGTGCAGACTCACATAGGCCGTGTTCGGGCTGCCGCTCCATTTTGAAATATATCTTGATGTAATCGGCACAAAAATCATGTCGCCTTTATGCACAGCAATGTCCTCTTCGCCCTCCTGCATAAAGATGCCGCCGCCCTCTAAAATCAGTCCCATACAAAAGTGCGGGCGGGGTATGTTTGAAAAATCGCAGACATGCGGCGAAGAATATTCATATTTATCAGTTTTAAAGAAAAGCAGATTAAAATAATCGGGCGTTTTCATTGAAATCCTCCGCATAAAATTGTAGAATAGGTTTCTTTTTTTGTATTATACGCTATTTTTTGTTTTGTGTCAATATGATACAATGAGAATAAGAAAAAATGTAAAGGAGAGTGTTTACATGTTGGAATTTGAAAACAAGGTTGTTATTGTAACGGGTGCGTCAAAGGGCATCGGCAAAGCGTGCGCCTTGGATTTTGCACGCCGCGGCGCTTACGTTTGCATTGCAGACATTACGGCGGACGATTTGAACGAGACCAAAAAAGAGGTCGAGGCGCTTGGCGCAAAATGCCTGTCTTTTGTGTGCGACATCAGCGACGAGGCGCGCGTAAATGAAGTGGTTGCCGAAATTTTAAACGATTTAGGCAAGATAGACGTTTTGGTTAACAACGCTGCAATGTGGCGTTATTACAAGCCATTTTGCGAAACGCCCAGCGATATTTGGCGTAAAATGTGCAATATTAACATTTTGGGAACCATGTATTTTTCCCGCGCAGTGCTTGATTCCATGATTGAAAATCAGTACGGCAGAATTATAAACATTGGATCGGTTGCAGGTGTGTACGGCAATGCGAACATGGTACCGTATTCCATGACGAAAGGCGCAGTAAGCTCGTTTACAAAAGCGCTTGCAAAAGAGGTTGCACCTTTCGGCATTACGGTCAACAATGTGGCACCCGGCAGTGTTTCGGAGGGAGATGACTCCCAAAAAAGCGAGCTTTGCTTTATGAACCGCGTCGGACGGCACGAAGAATTTGCTTGGTTTATTTCATTCCTTGCAAGCGATAAAGCGGCATATATTTCAGGTCAGGATCATCAGATAGACGGCTGCAGAAAGAAAATGTAAAAAACATCAGTAAGGAGAATAGGATTATGAGATTTAAAAACAAAACAGCTTGAAGTGTTTGATTGGGGCATTGATATGAATTTAAAGGGCCAATTCTATTTTGATCATGCGGTTTTAAAACAAATGGCAGAGCAAAAAAGCGGAGTTATTGTTAATATCGGTTCCATAACCGGCGAGGAAGGCTGCAGTGCCAATGTTGCATATTCAACATCAAAAAGCGGTGTTATGAACGGACTTACAAAGTCACTTGCCTTGTATGGCGCAAAATATAATGTCCGTGTTGTATGTGTATCTCCCGGTCCGGTGCTGACGCGTCCGGGCATGGCAATATGAAAACGCTTTTAGGTCGTGCAGCAGAACCGCAGGAAATTGTGGATTTAATTTTATATTTGGCATCGGATAAAGCGGCGTTTATTACCGAAATTAATATTCTTGCGGACGGTGGAAGAAATATTATGTTTAATAAGGCTTAGGAGGATGAAGATGAAAGCGATACTTGTAAATGACGACAGAACTCTTCGCTGGGATGAGGTAGAAAATCCGGTTTTAAAAAATGGTGAGGTGCTTGTCAAAGTTGAATATGCGGCACTGAACCGTGCGGATTTAATGCAGCGCGAGGGCGACTATCCGCCCCCTGCCGGCTGTCCCGAATGGATGGGTCTTGAAATTTCAGGCACGGTTGAAGAAATGACAAAAGGGGCGGAAGAAAAATCTACCTTAAAAATCGGTGACAAGGTGTGCGCGCTGCTTGGCGGCGGCGGATATGCGGAGTACACTGCCGTAAAATACGATATGTTAATGCCCGTTCCCGAAAACTGCACCATGGCAGAGGCGGCAGCCATTCCCGAGGCGTTTGCAACGGCATATTTAAACCTCTTTTGGGAGGGCAAAATGAAAGAGGGGGATACCCTTTTGATGAACGCGGGCGCAAGCGGGCTGGCAAGCGTTGTAATTCCGATGGCAAAGGCATTCGGCGCACGGGTAATTACCACCGTTCTGTCGGACGAAATTGCGGATTTCATCAAGCATTTAAACGCAGATATTGTGGTTAATACCTCCAAAGAAGATATTGCGGAAGTTTTAAAGAGAGAACTTGACGCAGGGCACGGCGTTGACGTTGCAATCGATTGTTTAGGCGGTGCGGTTATGGGAAAATGCGTTCACTATTTAACCCACGGCGCGCGCTGGATTATGATTGCCGCGCTTGCAGGACAGATGACCGAAATTGACCTTAAAAATATTTATGTGCGGAATGTGCGCATCATCGGCAGCACGCTGCGTTCGCGTACGCCCGAAGTAAAGGTTCAAATTTTAGCGGCGCTTGTGCGCGATGTGTTCCCGAAAGTTTCGGCGGGGCTTGTGAAACCTACGATTTATAAAATTCTCCCCATCACCGAGGCAGAGGCGGCACACGATATTTTATACCGCGGCGAAAACGTCGGCAAGGTTGTTTTAAAGGTAAATTAAGGAGCTTTGAAAGTATGAAACCATCATTTTTAAACCATGACAAACCGCTGATTTGCGCCATGATTCAGTGCCGGACGGCGGACGAGTGTATTGAAAAAATCAAAATGTCGCTTATCGACGGGGCGGAGGCATTTGGTATTCAATTAGAGCGCTTAAAACGCACCGAACGGTCGGACGAGCATTTAAAGCGCATTTTTGCGGCGTGTGAGAATAAGCCGATTTATATCACGAGTTATCGCTATTCCGAAAATGAGGGATTTACCGATGACGAGTGTGCAGAGCTTTTGCTTCGCGGCTTAAAATGCGGGGCAACCCTTTGCGACGTAATCGGCGACATATACGGCAGATCGCCTTATTATGAACTGACCGTAGACGAGGAAGCGGTTAAAAAGCAGATGGCGCTGATTGACAAGATTCATTCCCTCGGCGGCGAGGTTTTAATATCAAGTCACACGCTTAAAAACATTACCAAAGGCGAAACGGTGATGATTGCCAAAAAGCACATCGAGCGCGGTGCGGACGTGATTAAAATTGTGAACCGTGCGGAAAGCATGGCGGAGGTGCCAATGTATTTAGAGGCGATTCAGGAGATAACCGCCATGACCGATAAAAAGCTTTTGCTGCTCGTTAGCGGCATGGGGCAGATTATCCGCTATGTCGGGCCGAATTTCGGCGTTTGCATGTACCTTTGCGTGCAGGCGCACGGCGAGCTGGATACGCCCGAACAGCCGCTGATAACCGATATTTTGTCGGTGCGCGACCATATTAAAGTATAAAGAAACCGCTCTGCTGCAGAGCGGTTTCTTTTTCTTGACTTTTTATCGCCGGATTGGTATAATAAATGTGTATTTTTGTCCGAAAGGGGATATTTCGTTTTGAAGAAAAAAATTGCGGTAATCGGCGGCGGAGCGGCGGGTCTTACGGCTGCAATTTCGGCTGCGCGCGCGGGAGCGGACATTACGGTTTTTGAGCGGCTTGACCGTGCGGCAAAAAAAATTTTAGCCACCGGCAACGGGCGCTGTAATTTAACCAATTTAGGTGCCGATATTTCTCATTATCACGGCGAAACCGTTAAATTTGTAAGCGGTGCGCTGAACCGCTTTTGGGTGCGGGACACTTTAGATTTTTTTCTTGAAATCGGACTTGTCACCAAAACCGAAGAGGGCGGGAAAGTGTATCCGTATTCCCTTCAGGCGTCTGCCGTTTCGGACGTTTTGCGCATGGAAGCCGAGCGGCTTTCTGTTCCTGTTCGGTGCGGTTTTGAAGTGACTGACATTGTAAAAAACAAAAACGGTTTTAAACTTATTTTTTCAAACGGCGAGTCGTTTGTTTGCGGCAGTGTAATTTTAACCGCGGGCGGTAAAGCATCGCCCAATTTGGGGTCAAACGGCAGCGGCTATACGCTTTCAAAAAAATTGGGACACAGCATAACGCCTCTGTTTCCGTCCTTAGTTCAGGTGAAAACGGACAACACATACACCAAAGCGCTGCAAGGCTTAAAAATTATTGCAAGGGCGTGTTTTTGCGAGAATAACACGGTTAAAAAAGAGGCATTCGGCGAAGTTTTGTTTACCGATTACGGTCTGTCCGGTCCGCCGATTTTCGATTTGTCGCGCCTGTCGTCCGTTTCCAAAAACGGTGAAATTGTGCTGGATATTATGCCCGAATACACAAAGGACGAGGTGCAAAAGTTGTTAAAAGACCGCATTTCGGCGCCCAAAACCCTTGAAAACTATTTTACGGGTCTGCTTCCGAAAAAATTGGGACAAATTTTGTTAAAATCATGCGGTATCGCGCCGCTTTCGCAAAAAAGCACGGTGCTTTCCGCAAAGGAAATTTCAGCTTTGACCGAAAAAATAAAGGGATGGCACTTTAAAGTGCTTGGCACAATGTCCTGGAACAATGCGCAGGTTACGGCGGGCGGTGTCCGCACGTCTGAAGTGAACCCCGCCACCATGGAGTCGAAATTGGTTAAAAATCTGTTTTTGGCGGGCGAGGTTTTGGATATTGACGGCGACTGCGGCGGCTACAATCTGCAGTGGGCGTGGTCAAGCGGGTATTTGGCGGGGCTAAATGCCGCAAAACAGAGTCGGGAGGATGTTTAAACATTGCTTAGAATCAGTAATTTAGCCTTTGAGCTTACAGAACCCATTAACGCGCAATCTGCGGCAGAGCGCGCGGGAATTAAACTTTCGGACGTTCAAAGTTTTCATTTGCACAAATGCGCAATCGATGCGCGCAAAAAGAACCATGTGCACTATGTTTGCGCGGCGGATTTTGAAGTGAAAGACGAAAACAAATATAAAAACTTAAAAAATGCGGCAATTGTTTCCGAAAAACCGTATGTATTTCCCAAAAGCGCACCGCTGAAAAAACGGCCCGTCATCATCGGCAGCGGCCCTGCGGGTCTGTTTGCCGCACTTTTCTTAGCTGAAAACGGACACAGACCGATTGTGTTTGAGCGGGGCGAGGAAATAGATGCGCGCGTTTTATCGGTTGAGCGGTTTCAAAAAGATGGTATTTTAAACCCTGAATCAAACATTCAGTTCGGTGAGGGCGGCGCGGGCACATTTTCGGACGGAAAGCTGATAACAGGCATTAAAAACGTCCGCTGCCGCGCGGTTTTAGAGCGGTTTGTGCAGTTCGGCGCGCCGAAAGAAATTCTCTACTTTGCAAAGCCGCACATCGGAACCGATTTGCTGCGCGGTATTGTGAAAAACATGCGGGAATACATCGTGTCCCGCGGCGGCGAATTTCATTTTTCAAGCTGCGTTTCTGATTTTTTGCTGCAAAACGGACGGATTTCGGGCGTTGTTGCAAACGAAGCCGAATATGCGTGCGATTCGGTGATTTTGGCGGTTGGCCACAGCTCGAGAGATACTGTTTCGTGTTTATATAATCTTGGTACAAATATGATTGCAAAGCCCTTTTCGGTCGGCGCGAGAATCGAACATCTGCAAGGCAAAATCAATGAAAGTCAATACGGCAAAAGTGCGCAGCTGCTTGGCGCCGCTGATTACAAACTTTCCTGTCACCTTGAAAACGGACGGGGCGTGTATACCTTTTGCATGTGCCCGGGCGGCAGTGTGGTTTGTGCTTCGTCCGAATCGGGCGGGGTGGTGACGAACGGCATGAGTAATCATGCGCGAAACGGCAAAAATGCCAATGCGGCGCTGCTTGTCGGCGTGAGCCCCGCGGATTTTTTATCAAATCATCCGCTTGCAGGCATGGAATTTCAAAGGAAAATTGAGCAAAAAGCGTTTTTGGAGGCGGGAAATACCTACCGCCCGACAACGCAGACGGTGGGTGATTTTCTGAGAAAAAAACCGTCAGTCGGTGCAAAAGCGGTTGTTCCGACCTGTCTGCCTGATGTGCATTTCGGCAGTTTGGACGCTATTCTTCCGAACTTTGTGTGCGATTCCATGCGAGTTGCGATTCGGAATTTTGACCGAAAATTAAACGGATTTGCAGATGAATCGGCGGTTGTTACAGGTCCCGAAACGCGCAGCTCGTCACCCGTGCGGATTTTGCGCGATGAGACTTTTCAGTCAAATATCAAAGGGTTATATCCGTGCGGCGAGGGTGCAGGATATGCGGGCGGTATTATCTCGGCTGCAACC
>CAKSHV010000092.1 GCA_934457515.1 uncultured Clostridia bacterium | reverse complement strand
GAGTTTATGTACGTATTTTATATTAAAGCCATCTCTGATTATTCTGCATCAGGCGTTTATGACTTGTTAATCCGCTCCCAAAGCGGCGTATATTCTTTGTTTTCTGTTTGTCCGTCTGCTGAAAAGCCGACATTTTCGCTTTGTTTTTTTCGATTTTCAAATCACTGTTTCGAGTGTTTTCTGCAATTTCGGTTGTTTTTTCAATCAATTCGCCGAATCCGTAAACGAAAAGAGAATTAATCCACGAAAGAAGCGGACCTGCAATTAAAAAAAGCAAACCTGCCTCCTCATCCAGAGAAAACATAACAAATGCAGCTATAACCGCAGCAATAATGCCAACCCAGCAAAGCACCTTGGACACTATTTTAATTTTTGCGCCAATATCTTCAAACACAATAAACATCTCCTTGCATTTTATTTTTGTTTGCACTTTTTGAAGAATTTACGCTCCTTTTCAATCCCCATAAATTAAAAAGTGCGGCAACCGAAGCTGCCGCACAAAAAACGCAAACTTCGATTGTCGCTAAACATAACTTAAATATATGCAGGAATAATCCGCTATGATATTTAATGAAGCTTGCATTTTTACAAATTTCAAAAATATCATAGCGAAATAAAGAGTATCCGTATAGATAAAAATACTCCTGCATGAAATGTTTATTAAGTTATGTTTAGCAAGTTTGTTATAATATACTTTTGCGTAAAAGTCAATACAAAAAGAACATTTCCTTTAACAAAGCCGCTTGTTTCGTGCTGCAAAGAAAGTTAAACGAAAAAAGAAGAGGGTGGTTTTGCGCTCGCAAGGGCGCTCGTCCGGCGCTACGAAGTAAGTCGGACGAAAGAGGAGGAACGACGGCGCATGTGATGATTTTTCTGCAAAGAAAAATCGGAACGGAGCATAGTCCGTTCCGACGTGGTGGAGGCGGGGAGAGCGACGCGTATTGCTTTCGCAATCCGCATTGCTTGACGACCGCACGCAAAGCGTGCGGTACCCGTCTGCGCACTAAAAAGCTGAAAAATATGCCACCGGCATATTTTTCTTTCCGCTTTTTGCTCTCTAAGAGTTCGACTCTCTTCCATTTATAAATCAAAAGGATAGCCTTGCAAGGCTATCCTTTTGATTTATGGTGGAGGCGGGGAGAGTCGAACTCCCGTCCGAAAACGTATCCCCCGCTGTTTCTACAAGTTTAGTTTGTGGATTAAAATTCCCTTCGGAAAAGCGCCGCAAACAAAGCTCTTCCTTCGGTAGCTTCATTGGTCGTGGCATGCGCAAAGCTTTGCATGCTCATGTTCACCGCGCATCTGGCGCCCTCATCTCCCGCCGCGGTAACGGAAGGAGGACGGCCGCCTTAATTAGGCAGCGTAAGCTAAATTATCGTTAGCGTTTAATTTTAAAATTGCGGATTTTAAAGCTGCTCCGCACAGCTACTTGCTTCAGCGGCTTCTTCGTCCCCGTCGAAACCTTTACGCCCCCATGGCTTAAATAATAGTTTAATATAATTTATCCCGTTTGTCAACTAAATTATACCGACATTTTGATTACAATTATATTTCAATATTAAAAAGCGCCGCTGCACGTGTCGGCAAAACCGACACTTTCAAAGAGAAAACTCATTTCATTCGCATTCTCTTTGATTCAAGGGCTTACGTTCGCACGGCTTGCCGGTACCAAAGGTCAGGCAAGATAGGCCCTTGTAAAGAGTAAAATCGCAGGCACATGTCCTGCGATTTTACGAATTTAAAGTTTTGAGGGAATTTCCCTCAAACTCCCTTTTCTATGGTGTGAAGTGTTATTTTGCAGCATTTTCACGCTCTTCAAGCGGAACATACTTCCTTTTATGCGCAATGCTCTTATACGCCGGACGGATAATCTTGCCGCCCGAAACCAGCTCTTCCATGCGGTGTGCGCACCAGCCGACAATTCGCGACATGGCGAAAAGCGGTGTGAACAAGTCTTCGGGCAGACCCAGCATGTCATACACAAATCCCGAATAAAAGTCCACATTTGCGGTCATCACCTTGTCGGTGCCGCGCTCACGGTTAAACACCTGGGGTGTGATGTGCTCGACTTTATCATAAAGCGCAAATTCCTTTTCTCTGCCTTTCGATTCGGCAAGCTCGCGCGCTTTTTCTTTTAAAAGCACTGCTCTCGGGTCGGACAGCGTGTAAACCGCGTGACCCATGCCATACACCAGTCCCGAACGGTCAAACGCCTCTTTGTGAATGATTTTGGTTATGTATGCGTCAACCTCATCATCGCTTTCCCAGTCTTTCACGCTATCCTTAATTTCCTTAAACATGGCTGCAACGGTCGTTGCCGCACCGCCGTGCTTGGGTCCTTTCAGCGAACAAATCGCCGCGCCGATTGCAGAATAGGTATCTGTTCCGGACGAGGACACCACGTGGGTTGTAAATGCAGAGTTGTTTCCTCCGCCGTGCTCGGCGTGCACAATCATGCACAAATCCAAAACCTCCGCCTCGAGTTTTGTGTATTTATGGTCGGGGCGCAGCATGTACAGGAAATTTTCCGCCGCGGAAAGGGTTGGGTGCGGGGCATGCAGTACCAAACTGTCGTTATCGTAAAAACGGCGTTTTACCGAATACGCATTGGCAATCAATGCGGGAAATTTTGCAATTAAGTTTAAAGATTGCAGCAAAACGTTTTCAATTGACAAGTCATCGGGATTTTTATCATATGAATATAAGGCAAGGACGCAGCGCGCCAGCTTATTCATAATATTTTTGGACGGCGCTTTGATAATCATGTCCTCCACGAACCCGTCGGGCAGGTTACGCAGACGGTTTAATAAGTTTTTAAACTCTTCGAGCTGCGTTTTTGTGGGCAAAATGCCGAACAGAATTAAATAGCAGGTTTCTTCAAAGCCGAATCTGCCGTCCTCACGGCAGCCGCGCACGAGATCTTCCATATCAATGCCGCGGTAAAGCAGGCGTCCTTTAGACGGCAAACGGTCGGACTCTTCGATAATATAGCCGTGCACCTCGCCGATGACCGTAAGGCCAACCAAAACGCCCGTTCCGTCTGCATTACGCAAACCGCGCTTTACGTTATAGTTGCTGTAAAGCTCGGGGGGGATGTGGTTTGTTTTTTCGGTTATCTGAATCAGCTGGCTGATAAACTGCTTATCCTCCGCTGTGTATTCCTGCATATTTGTTCGCATTTTCGCCGCCCCTTTACGCAATTTTTAAAATTGAATTATTCAATATCGGTTCTATTAGTATATACCGCTTTTTTCGTTTTGTCAATAGTTTTCGGAATTTTTACAGATAAAGAAAGGAAGATTTCAGATGAAAAATGCAAGTCTTAGTATTTTATTCTGCATTTTATTGCTGCTGCTTTTGCTGGCGATTCAAAAGGGCGAGCCCACAAAAGAGGAAGAAACGCCAAAGTACAAAAGAGAAATTTCGGTTTACGACACAAACACCAAAACGGTGACAAAAATGGATTTAGAGGAATATGTTTGGCGCTGTATGGCGCGGGAAATGCCTGCAACCTTTGGCAAAGAGGCGTTGAAAGCGCAGGCGGTTGCGGTCCGCAGCTACACGGTGAGAAAAGCGGCGGGCGAAAAAGCAGCAGAGCATTTCGGCGCGGACGTGTGCACCGATTTTGCCCACTGTGCCGCATTTTTAAACAACTTAAACGAAATGGACAAAAAAACGCAGAACATATATAAGGAAGCGGCGCACGAAACGGCGGGCGAGATTTTGACCTACGAGGGCGAGGCGGCGGCAACGGTGTTTCACGCCATGTCGTCCGGCAAAACCGAGAACGCGGCAGACGTGTGGGGCGGCTCGGTGCCCTATCTTATTTCGGTAGACAGTTTTGAAGACACAAAGGTTTCGGGATTTGAAACCAAGGCGGAGTTTACCTGGGAGGAACTTTTTTCCTTGCTTGAAATTTCCGAAAAAAGCGTCGGACAGCCCAAAATGACCGAGGGCGGCAGCGTTGCAGAAATTACTATCGGCGGAAAAATTTTTAAGGGAACGGAAATTCGAAAACGGCTGAAATTGCGGTCGGCGGCTTTTGAAATTGAAGAAACGGAAAGCGGGCTTTCCTTTACAGTACACGGATACGGGCACGGCGTGGGCATGAGCCAGCAGGGCGCAAACGCCTATGCAAAGCAAGGGCTTTCTTACCGCGAAATTCTTGCAAAATACTATCCGAAAACCAGTATATCCCACATCTTCTAACACTTAACATTGCTTTTTGCCGCGCCGTTTAGTATAATGACACGGAGGGCGCAAGGAAGAGGGAAAGGAATGATAAGCATGAAAAAAATAGTAGTCGGAACACTCACCGCATGCATGGTTTTAAGCGGCGCCGCTTTGGCAAAAGCCGAAAACAGCATGGAAAGTGCGGCAAACGCTGCAAAATCGCAGGTTATAACGAACAGTTTGAAAGCAAACTGCAGCGATCTTCTTAAAAATTTGCCGTGCAAACTCAATGTAAAATGGTGTGCAGGCAGCGGAAACACGCAAAAGCCGGAGGTTATTCTTCCGGGCGGCAGTTCGGGAGACAAAGACAACGCGGGCGATTCTTCGGACAGCGAAACGCCGAACACGCCGGGCGAAACGCCTGTAACCCCGGGCGGCAATGACCGGACGGACAGCACCGAAAACGGCGGACAGACCGCCGAACAGGGCAGCTATGCGGCAAAGGTTTTAAGCCTTGTGAACGCAGAGCGTGCAAAGCAGGGCCTTTCCGCACTGACTTTAGACCAAAACTTAAGCGCAGTTGCCTACGCGCACAGCAAGGACATGGCACAGAGAAACTTCTTCTCGCACACCAATCCGGACGGGCAGTCGCCTTTTGACAGAATGAAAGCAAACGGCATTTCTTATAAAACCGCAGCGGAAAACATTGCTGTGGGACAGTCATCGCCCGAGCAGGTGGTTTCCTCCTGGATGAACTCGGAGGGACACAGAAAGAATATTTTAAACGGCAATTTTAATAAAATGGGCATCGGTCTTTACGAGACCCAAAGCGGCTACCGCTACTATTGGACGCAGTGCTTCACAGATTAACCGTCCGAAAACTACGGAAACCGTCGGATTATTGAGTCCGGTTTAAATGGAATTAAAGTTTTGCGCCTTTGTTTTTGCCGCAAGGTATGCGGCGGGACTTCATAATCCTGATTAAAAAGGGGGCGCAGCCCCCTTTTACATATTTGTTCGGGGCGATGCAAGCGCTGCCCCTCGGTTTAGAAAATAAAAATCGGTCAGAAAATCTGACCGATTTTTATTTTACAGCAATTCCTCATAAACGGCACAGCCCTGCTTGCCGCTTCGTTTCTTATGATATAGTGCCGCGTCGGCACGCTTCAGAACCGCGTCATAACTGTCGCCCGCATTGCAGAACGTAAGTCCCGCGCTGACGCCGACTGTAATTTCTTCACCGTTCGGCAGCAGGCATTTCGCTTTTATCCCGTCAATTTTGCTGCATACCGCCTTAACATTTTCGGGCGTTATGCCCTCTAACCAAACCGCAAACTCATCGCCGCCGATTCTGCCTATAAAATCTTTCACGCCGAAAGTTTTCGTCATTTCCTGCACAAGCTGTTTTAAAAGCTCGTCGCCGATATTGTGCCCGTACGTATCGTTTACCGCCTTAAAATTATCGGCGTCCACAAAAACAAACGCGCCGCTTACCTCCTTTTGCTGCAGTTTTTTCTGCATAAAACTTTCGGTGGCGCGGCGGCTTGCCGCACGGGTCAAAGCGTCGACCTCTGCCTCTAAGCGCAGCTCCTCCTGCCTTTCGTTTTGCAAAGCGAGCCCCGAATTAAACACTCTGCCCAAGTATTTTAATTCTTCCGTTCCGCTCTCCTCCACATATCGGTTTTCGGACATGGATTTTATGTACTTGCTTAAAACGACTGTCACTTTTTTATACAGCACAACCGACATGTAAATGACCATA
This sequence comes from uncultured Clostridia bacterium, assembly GCA_934457515.1. Classification (GTDB taxonomy): domain Bacteria; phylum Bacillota; class Clostridia; order RGIG6154; family RGIG6154; genus RGIG6154. Next base: position 481 of record CAKSHV010000092.1, on the reverse strand, counting down.
AACACGCCGAAAAGTGCGATTAAACGCAGATAGTGCAAATAGCGGGTAACCGATTCGGTTTCGTTCATCAAATCTTCCTCGGTTTGCGCCAAAATTTCCTTTTGGAAAACGTCGATTTTCTGATAAATTGCCCGCTTGTAAATGTTATACGCACTGCCGTGAATCAGCCTTTTGGCAAGCGTTTCCTTTTCCTTTGCGGAAAGCACCTCTTCGTCCTGCGGAAGAACATAATTTTTAACCTGAATCGGTGCGGTCTCCAGCGTTTCGTTTGCCATGGAAACCAGCTTAAAGGCGTGCGTTTCCCGCTCTGCCAGCTCGTCTGACAGTTTCAGTGCCTCGCGCAGCGCTGTGCAGTTCACATTATACTTTTCCGCTTTTTCAATTTCTTTTTCGCGCAGTTTATTATCAATAATCGTGTAATACTGCCGCATGGATTCCTCTGCCGCACTGTCCACATAATTGTTAATGCACACGGTCAGCT
>CAKSHV010000091.1 GCA_934457515.1 uncultured Clostridia bacterium | reverse complement strand
AGTTATGTTTAAAATTCTAAAAAAAGAGGTGCTGAACCCCACCGTTACCAAAATGGTGATTGACGCACCTTTGATTGCAAAAAAAGCAGAACCCGGTCAGTTTATTATTCTGCGTACAGATTCGGACGGTGAACGTATTCCGCTGACCATTGCGGACTTTGACCGCGAGGCGGGCACCGTTACGATTATTTTCCAGATTGTGGGCGCAACGACCGAAAAATTAAATCATAAAGAAGAGGGCGAATACATTGAAGATTTTGTAGGTCCTTTGGGAACACCTTCTCATGTAGAGCCGAACACCCGCGTTGCGGTAATCGGCGGCGGCGTGGGCTGTGCCATTGCATACCCCATTGCCAAAAAGCTGCATCATTTGGGCAGCACCGTTCACTCTATCATCGGTTTCAGAAACAAGGATTTGGTGATTTTGGAAGATGGTTTTGACAAAGTGAGCGACAAACTGATTGTGATGACCGACGACGGTTCGCACGGCACAAAAGGCCTTGTAACCGAGGCTTTGAAAACTTTAATTGATAGCGGCGAAAAATATGACGAAGTTATCGCCATCGGCCCTCTGATTATGATGAAATTTGTTGCAAAAACCACCAAAGAATACGGCATTAAAACCACCGTCAGCATGAATCCGATTATGATTGACGGCACGGGCATGTGCGGCGGCTGCCGCTTAACCGTCGGCGGCAAAACAAAGTTTGCCTGTGTGGACGGCCCGGATTTTGACGGTCATGAAGTGGATTTTGATGAGGCGATGGAACGCGGCAGCATGTATAAAGAATTCGAACGCCACGCTTATGAAGAAACTTGTAACTTATTCAAAAAGGAGGGAAAATAACATGCCGAACATGTCTTTAAAAAAGAATGAAATGCCCTCCCAGGCGCCCGATGTGCGCAACAAGAATTTTAAAGAGGTTGCGCTCGGCTACACCGAAGAACAGGCAATTGACGAGGCAAACCGTTGCTTAAACTGCAAAAACAAGCCGTGCGTCGGCAACTGCCCCGTGCATATTGATATTCCTGAGTTTATTGCAAAAATCAGAGAAAAGGATTTTGAGGGTGCATACCAAATTATCTCCAAATCCAGCTCTCTTCCCGCTGTTTGCGGCAGAGTTTGTCCGCAGGAAACCCAGTGCGAACAAAAATGCGTGCGCGGCATTAAAGGCGAACCGGTTGCAATCGGCAGACTCGAGCGGTTTGTGGCAGACTGGCACAATCAAAACGCAACCGAAAAACCCGTGCGCCCCGCACCGAACGGTCATAAGGCGGCGGTTATCGGTTCCGGCCCTGCAGGACTTACCTGTGCGGGTGATTTGGCGAAAAAAGGCTACGACGTAACCGTTTTCGAGGCACTGCACACCGCCGGCGGCGTTTTGGTTTACGGTATTCCCGAATTCCGTCTGCCGAAGTCCATTGTTGCAAAAGAAATCGAAACCTTAAAGGCACTTGGCGTTAAGGTGGAAACCAACATGGTTATCGGCAAGGTTTTATCGATTGACGAGCTGTTTGACATGGGTTTTGAATCGGTATTTATCGGTTCGGGCGCGGGTTTGCCGCGATTTATGAATATTCCGGGTGAAAATTTAAAGGGCGTTTATTCCGCCAACGAATTTTTAACCCGTACCAATTTAATGAAAGCTTATAAAGAGGGAAATTCCACCCCGATTGAGCATGCAAAGAAAGTTGCGGTTGTTGGCGGCGGCAACGTTGCCATGGACGCAGCACGCTGTGCAAAGCGCCTTGGTGCGGAAGAAGTTTCGATTGTATACCGCCGTTCTTTGGAAGAACTGCCCGCACGAAAAGAAGAAGTGCATCATGCGCAGGAAGAAGGCATTTTATTTAAGCTGCTTGTGAACCCCACCGAAATTTTGGAGGGTGAAAACGGCTTTGTCGGCGGCATAAAATGCGTTGAAATGGAACTTGGCGAACCGGATGAGTCCGGCAGACGCCGCCCGGTTGCAAAACCCGGATCCGAATTTGTGATGGATGTGGACTGTGTGATTATGGCAATCGGCACTTCTCCGAATCCTTTGATTAAATCGACAACAAAAGGATTAGACACAAAACCCTGGGGCGGCATTGTTGCAGATGAAGCAACAGGTCAAACCTCAAGAAAAGGTGTGTTCGCCGGCGGTGACGCCGTGACGGGCGCCGCAACCGTTATTCTTGCCATGGGCGCGGGCAAAGAAGCCGCAGCTGCCATGGATGAATACATGAAAAATTGCTGACATCTTATTCCTATATTTTTTCCCCTTTATTTTCGGATTTATCCCCAAAAATCCGAAAATCGGACTTTAGAAAAATGAACAGATATTTAAAATATCAATCCCCAACATTTTTTTATAGTCCCCACAGAGGCTGCATCTAAATGATGCAGTCTCATTTTTTGTTGTTTTTTTCTAAAATTTCTTGTTTTTTTGTTTTTTTTATGATATACTGTATAAAAATATTCCATGAAGGTGAAGCAGCATGATTGTTAATATTTTGCCCTCGAATTTTTTTCCCCTGCCTTTTTATTTTTTCACTTTGGAAACCGACCACACGCAGGAAAAAGTGTATCGTCCGAACGGTTTTTTAAAGGAACATTTAATGTTTGTAACGGGCGGAACGGGCATTTTAAAATGCGACGGAGAAATTTATCCTTTAAAAAAAGGATGCGGATTCTACATAAAAAGCGGCTGTCCGCATGAATATGTCAGCACGGGTGACCTGAAAACCGCATGGGTTACCTATGACGGAACGGCTCTTCCTTCTGTTTTATCTTATTACAAAATAAAAAAATTTTTGTTTTGTGAAAATTTAAACTTAAATGAATTTATGTCGATTTTGGAACAGATTAAAAAGGAATATTATTATAAAAAGCGTGAAAGCATAATGTCCAGCCTTTTATACCAGTTAATTATTTTGTTTTTTGACAGCACGGTGCACTATAAACTTTCACCCATGGACAAAACAGAACTTTATATTGAGCGGAATTTCAAAAACAAAATTACGCTTGATGAGCTGGTTGCCGTTTCGGGATTTTCCAAATCCAAATTTTGTCAGCTGTTTAAAAAGACTTACGGACAGACGGCGTTTGAGAAAATTTTGAACATGCGCCTCAGCCACGCCAGGCAGCTTTTGAAAATGAATTTGGGTTACAAAATAAAAGAAGTTGCCTTTCAGTGCGGATTTGAGGACATTAGTTATTTCTGCCAGTCATATAAGAAAAAATACGGCGTAAGCCCCAAACAAGATTTTATACAGTAATTAAATTTTACTTTTTTAAGAGGAGTTAAGAGTTATGAAAAACTGCATTGTCGGACAGTCCGGCGGACCGACCGCCGTTATCAATTCATCCCTTGCGGGCGTGATAAAGGCTTGCTTAAACACCCCCGAAATCGGCGAAATTTTAGGCGCCGTAAACGGCGTTGAAGGCATTATAAACGACAGTTTTGTCCATTTGGAGCAAACGTTTTCCAATCAGACCAACTACAGATATTTAATGCAAACGCCGGCGTCGTACCTCGGCTCGTGCCGCGTAAAGCTACCAAAAGCAGAGGAAAATCCCGAAATTTACGAGCAGATTTTTTCGGTGTTTGAAAAGCACAACGCAGGCTACTTTTTCTATATCGGCGGCAACGATTCAATGGACACGGTGGACAAATTAAACGACTATGCAAAGGCACATGAAATCGATGTGCGCATTATGGGCGTTCCGAAAACGGTGGACAATGATTTGCCCGTGACCGACCACACGCCGGGGTTCGGGTCTGCCGCAAAATACATTGCCGCAACGGTGCGGGAGGCTGCGCTTGACGCATCCGTTTACGATTTAAAATCGGTTTTAATTATCGAAATGATGGGCAGAAACGCCGGCTGGCTGACAGCGGCATCCGCCTTGGCGCGCACAAACGGCTTGCCCGCACCGCACCTTATTTATCTTCCCGAAAACCCGTTTTCCTTGGAAGAATTTTTAAATGACGTTCGGGAAAAAATAGAAAAATACACGTCGGTTGTGGTTTGTGTTTCGGAGGGAATTAAATTTAAAGACGGAACATATGTGTGCGAAACCACGTCGAGCGGTTTAACCGATGTGTTTAACCACAAAAACCTAAGCGGTACCGCCAAATTTTTGGAAAATGCCGTGCGCGAAAACATCGGCTGCAAGGCACGCGGGGTGGAACTTAACGTGTGTCAGCGCTGCGCGGCGCACATGCTTTCAAAAAATGATGTTTTAGAGGCAGAACGCATAGGCTATGACGCGGTGATTTATGCCATCGCGGGCATAAGCGGCGAAATGATGATTTTTAACCGCGTGTCGAACACACCTTATACCTTAAAAACAGCCTCTGTCCCGATTAAAGAGGCGGCAAATTTGGAAAAAATCATCCCGTCCGACTGGATTACCAAAAATGATGTGACGCAAAAAATGATTGATTATTTAACGCCGCTGATTCAGGGCGAACCCGAAATTGTATACGACAGAGGGCTTCCGATTTACATTCACAGGTAATTTTTTTGAAAGGAGAGGGCATATGAATTACGGAAAAGCCAAAAAAATTCTGATTTTTTTGTTTCTGTTTCTGAATCTGTTTTTAATTTTTCAGCTTATGCATCTTTCCAAAAGCGACACAAAATTAAACCCCGATTCGGTGGAAAAAACCATTGCACTGCTTAAAAAAAACAACATTTCGGCAGACAAAAAAGACATTCCGAAATCGGTTGAAATTTTGGATTACTTAGAACTTTATAATCCTATGAGTGATGAAAAAGAATTTTTTTCAACTCTTTCAGGAAAAGAGAAAAGAATGGAAAACAACACGTTTTTTCTGACCGAGTCGATTCCGATTGAAAACGAAAATCAATCTGCAATTCTTTCGGAAATCCGAAAGGCGGGGTTTAAAAACAACAAATATATCTTTTCACACTTTATCACAAACGATATCACGGGCGAGAAAAAATACTATTTTCGTCAAACATATAATGATTATCCCATAACAGGCTCCTATATCTGTGCTTCGGTTTCCAAAAACACCATAACCGAAATCAGCGGCAGTGTGTATAAAGCATTGACGGTTAAATACACCGACTATCAGATTTTGTCGCCGCTGCAGATTCTGCTTGACATCGGTGCCTCGTACAGCGGAAAAGGGGCGGAGTATAAGGCATTCAGCCAGTCGTATTACATTGCGCCCGACGCGCTTTCCTACACAAATTTAACGGCGATTCCCTGCTATGTGTTAAATGTTAATGACAATAATTTGTTCTACGATTCCGTAACGGGCGAGTTTTTGAAAATGGATACCCAAAACGGCGGCACGATTTATGAAAAAGAAGAGGCATTTTCTTATCTTTCAAAATAAAATGCTATATATAATAGGAAGAGATTTTTTAATCTCTTCTTTTTTTATTACGGCACACTTTGTTTTTATGGTGTATTCATTCAAAACACGGCTTATTTTTTGTTAAAATAATACTGGACATATCCCAGAGAATGTGATATAATATTATAAGATTACAGGCTTATTTTTTTATGTTTACGATATATCGGTTTTAAGGAGTATTTTGAAATGGAATATGATCAGAAAAAATGGGAAGACATAACAGAAATGATTCGTCTTTCCAATATCCTGCAGTCCTTTCAGTTCGACACATGGATTGCAACCATAGAGCGGGTGCATTTTAAAGAAAAAACGCTGTTTATTTGGGCGCCCAGTCCGATTGCGGTTAAAATTTTAAACAAGCAGTATTTGGACATCATTAAAGAATATGTGTATAAGGCAACCAAAAAAGAATATGAAATCTGCATTTTGGAACCGAATGCGGAAATGCCCGCGGCAGACGGCGTAAGTTCCGAAAAAAAGGCGGTGCAGCCCGCACAGGTTCAGGACAGCAATTTAAATCCGAAATACACCTTTTCCACCTTCGTTGTGGGAAGCTCGAATAAGCTTGCACACGCATATTCCCTTTCGGTTGCGGAGGTGCCGGGAGAGAGGACGTATAACCCGCTTTTTATCTATGGCGGGGCAGGCCTCGGAAAAACCCATTTAAGCCAGGCAATCGGCCATTTCATGCGGGAGAGAAACGGAACGGCAAACATTATTTATGTTGCCGCCGAAACCTATACCAACGAATACATTAAATCACTGCAAAACAAAACCACCGAGCGGTTCCGCGAAAAATATCGGAATGCCGACCTTTTGATTGTGGACGATATTCAGTTTATTTCGGGCAAAGAGGCGACCATAACTGAGTTTTTCCACACCTTTAACGAGCTGTATCAGAAAAACAAGCAAATTGTGCTGACGTCCGACCGTCCGCCCAAACAATTAAAAAATATTGACGAACGACTGGTTTCGCGCTTTAACTGCGGCATAACCTGTGACATTACAAAGCCGGATTACGAAACGCGGTTTGCCATTTTAAAAAACAACTGCGCGGCGGCAGGGGTTACGT
>CAKSHV010000090.1 GCA_934457515.1 uncultured Clostridia bacterium | reverse complement strand
GCTTTCCAAAAACGTTTCGCCGAAATCGTCGCAGTAGACCGGAATGCCGCATGCGGCAAAAACAGTGCAGAAAACCGAGGCGATGTGCTTTGCGCTGCGCGTTAAAATCACGATGTCGCGATAGGTTATGTCGCGCAGCTTTCCTGTTTTGCTGTCGGTCACCTGCTGCTTTTTCGCAATCATTTCGTTTATTTTTTGTGCGCAGAAAAGGGCTTCACCCTCGATTTCATTGCCTTTAAACAACTCGTCTTTTAAAATATAAACCTCGGCTTTTTCGTTCGTTTCGGGAAAAGCACCCCTTTGGTGCAGCGCTTCTTGCTCTGTATAAGGCGAACCGCCGACCGATTTGCTCATAAGAGTTGAGAAAATGAGGTTTGCAAAGGTCAAAACGCTGCCGCGGCTGCGGAAGTTTTCCGAAAGATATACGCATGTGCCGTCATTTTTCTCGTCCGAATAGCGCTCGACCTTGTCCGAAAACAGCTCGGGCACGGTGTTCCGAAAGCCGTAAATGCTCTGCTTAATGTCGCCTACCATAAAAAGATTTTTTCCGTTTTGCGAAAGGGCGGTTAAAATTGCCTCCTGCACCAGGTTGGTATCCTGATATTCGTCCACAATAACGTGGGAAAAGCCGCTTGCCGCCGTTTGGGCGAGGGGCGTGATTTCATCGTTTTCATAAAGCAGACGGATGGTTAAGTGCTCTAAATCGTTAAAGTCCAAAATGTCTTTTTCCGCTTTTGCGGCATTGTAAATTTCAATTGTGCGCATAACGCGCTTGGAAATGGCGCGGATTTGCGGGGCTTGCAGATCCAGAAATTCGCGAAGTGCTGCGGAATTAAACTGCTCTGCATCGTTAGAAAGGGCTTGCAGTGCGGCTTTGAAAGGTTCGCGCATGGCTCTCAAAGCGTCCGAAACTTCGGCGGGCACCGTTTTCTTTGCCAGCTGCACGCGTCCTTTTGGCATGTCCGTTCGAATAAAATCAAAAAGCGCCTCAAAATCATTTTCTTTTTCTTTTAACTGCTCGGCAAATGCAAAGTCTGCCTCCATAACCGGCAAGGCATAGAGATAATCCTCGTTTTCCTGCACGGCACTTCGGTTTTGCTTTGCGGTTTCATATGCCGCAGAACAAAGCTCGGTAATGTGGTTTTTAAAAAACGGAGCGGACAAAATGCGGTTTACATCGCAATTTGCATATAAATTTGTCGCATCACGAAGCCATTTTTCGGGGTTTGGCAGCGCCATTAAAAAATGGTAGAGCGAAATGCAGATGTCATGCAGCAGCGAGTCGTTGGTTTTGGAAACGGACTCTGCGGCAAACTGCATGAATTCCGCATCTTGTTCGGCATATCCCTCTTCGATTGACTGCTCAACCGCGTCGGACAGCATAAGCGTAAGCTGAGTTTGGTCGCCGAGTTTTACGGCGGGGGACAAGGAAAGCGCCGCAAAATGCTCGCGCACAAAGCGGGAACAAAAGGCGTGCAGCGTGGTGATGTTTGCGTTTCCCAAAAGGGACAGCTGGCGGGTATAGTGCTCGCTTTCCTTACTTGACGCGGGGTTAGAGAGCTTTTTTAAAATTGTTTTATGAATACTTTGTTTCATGTTTGCCGCTGCCGCGTTGGTGAAGGTTACAATGAGCATACTGTCAATATCACAGGTTGCAATCAGGCGGATGATGCGCTCGACCAGTACGGCGGTTTTGCCCGAACCCGCCGCAGCCGACACGATGACGGAGCCCTCTTTATGCTCGATTGCGCGCTTTTGCGCATCGGTCCATTTTATTTCACTCATTATCTTTCGCCTCCCTTCCCAAAAGTGCGTCATCCGAAACGGTTTCTTCCAATTTGGTTTGGCAGTATGCCGCGTCAAACCGGCACACCGAGCGGTACGGACAGTAGCTGCATGCGGTGTATCGCTCTTGTTCAACCGGCAGAATCGGATAGGTGCCGGACAGGATTTGGTCGCCGAATTCTTTTACTTTTCGAATTGCCATTTCCTCAATTTTTTGATATTCCGCATCGGACAGCAGGCGCGACGAGGTCGGCTCTTTGCCTTTCGGATGGCGGGCGGGGATGACGGACGAATAGGTGCCCATATCTTTATCCATTTCAAGAAGGGTTTCACTGTCGCCCACCGCGTAGCCCGCAAGCTTATATTCCTTTAAAAGTTTTTCGTCGGGCTCATCTGCATTGTAGGAAAAATCGCGCGCGATAAGGGGCGCGTCGACCGTTAAATAAAACATGCCGCGCGGATGGTTTAATTTGTCTTTCAGGGCACAGCTGTAAATCGGAAGCTGCAAACTTCTGCCCGAGGCAACCGATGAAAGAGATAGGTCTTTTTCGCCCGATTTGTAGTCTATAATGCGGTATCCGCCTGTGCTTGATGTGTCAATACGGTCAATTTTTCCGCTTAAAACAAGCTCGTTTCCGTTATCGGTGGTGTAGTGCACCGCCGTTTCGTCTTTAAACACGTATTCTGCCGCATAGGGCTTGAAAATGCCCGCTTTAATGTGATGAACCACTGCCCACATGGCATTTACAGTGCTTGTTTTTATGCGGGACAGCAAAAAGGCATAGCGGTTTGTGACCGACGGGAACAGCGCGGTTTGCTTTGCGATTTCTTCGTTGCAAAGAGCAAGCGTTTTTTCTTTCACGTCCGCAAAGGTCAGCGCGTTCCAGTCCGCTTTTTCGTCAATGGCGTTTTTCACGAAATGCTCCATGACTGCGTGCATCATGTTCCCTGCCTCGGGTGGGGAAAAGCTGTGCACCTTGCGTTCGTTCAGCTTCAGTCCGTAGTTTAAGAAAAACGACAGCGGACAGGACGCGAATTTTTCCAATCGTGAAATGGTGGTATACAGTGTTTTTTTCCACAGCCGTTCTGCTGTTTCGCGGGAGATGTTCCAGCTTAATGTGTAGTTTTCACTGTCTAAAAGGCGCGTGATTTGCCTGTTCCATTCCTCATTTTCCAAATACCAGCCGTAAACTTCGCGCTTTAAATCGGTCGGCTCTTCCGTTCTTAGGAAATAGGGCAAGGTGGCTTTCGGAAGCGACACTGTTTGGCTTGTTAAGGCTTGTGTCGCAGGCACGGTTTTTAAGTTGGGAAACATGCGAAACAGGTTTTGCAAAACCGATGCGGGCGCAACGCCCTCGCCGCCGATTGCGGTTATGGGGTAGGAAATAAACAGTTTTTGCTTCGGAACGGTTAAGGTCATATACACCGCAAAAGGCGAAAACAGCGCCTTTTCGCGGTTGCTTGCCGAAAGCACAATGCCTTGTTTTTCAAGGATTTCGCGCTCTTTATCGGTAATCATGCCGCTGCCATGGCTTTGAACGGGAAACGCACCTTCGGTTGCGCCCGGCAAAAACAGCGCTTTGGCATTTTGAAAATTATTGCGGTCTGCGGTCGATACGGTGATGTGGTCAAAGGTGGGCGGAATAACGCCTACCGTGCAGCTGTTAAAGCCAGAAAGCAGCGCCGAGCGAACCTTTTCGATGCCAAGCTTTGTGCCGCCGAGCGTGAGTTTTAACTGGTCCAAAACCTCCATAACGCCGTTCCAGATGTTCATTTCGGTCTGCATTTCTGCGGCAGGCAGCTGTTTTATGCGGCGGTTTACCGCCTTGTCCGCACCGCAAAGAAGTAAAAAGTCCTTAAATGCGTCCGAAAAGACGGCACAGTCGGTTCTGCCCTTTGTTTCTTCGCGGAAGGGCGTGATTAAATTCAAAAATGCTTTTCGGGTGCGGTTAAGAGCGGGCAAATCGTAGCTTTCATTCGGCGCGCTCGTCCATTCTTTTTTCCAGTCTGCGCCCTCAACGCCCGCTTCCAATGCGTAAAACTCAAGTGCGTCGATTTCGGCGGCGGGAATGGGAATCAGTGGATTTTTTAAGAATGAAAAAACCGACTGCGTGTTAAAAGAACTGATAAATATATCGCAAAGGCTGAGCAGCAGACGCGTCAGCGGGTGATACAAAATGTCTTTTCGGCTGTCTGCAAAATAGGGCAGATTGTGGTCTGCGAACACTTTTTCAATGACGGGCAGATAGCTTTTAAGGTCGGGAACCAGCACAAAAATGTCGCGGTAGCGCATGTTATCTTTGGTGAGCTTTACAATGCAGCGCGCAACGGCAGCCATTTCACTGTAGGGCGTGTCCGCCGTGAAAACCGATATGCCGCTTGGATAGCCCTCGAAAGCCGGCGCGGAAAAGCTGCCGTAGAAATGTCGGAGATGGTTTAAGGCAGGCGTGTAACTTTCGTTTCCTTTGTCCTCCAAAGTCGTGATATCGCAAGGAATGTTTTCTTCTTTGCACGCGTTTTCAAGCCGCGTTACGGTTTTTTCAATCGGAGAAAACAGGTAGGCACGGCTTTTTTCATATGTTAAAGTGATGTACACTTCGTGTTCTTTTGCAAGAGCCGTGATGACGGCGGTTTCCTGCGGTGTAAACCCGTCAAATCCGTCGATATAAAACGAAAAATCGGACAGGTAGGTGTTGCTTTTTAAAAGCTCGGGCATAAGCGTTAAATTGTCGGTGCTGTCGGCATGGCTGTTTTCCACGCTTTCGTTATATTTTTCCAAAAGCAGGGCAAATTCGGTGAATTTTTGCTTGGAAAGGTTGCTTTCAAAGGCATTTTTCGCATCAAAAAGCTGCTTTTCGTCCGCGAAATGGCGCTTAAATTCCGAAATAACAGACAAAAGCCCGCTGCAGCTTGCGCCGCCGGGCTTGAAAATGGTAAAGTCGTTTTCGCAGGTTTCCAAAATGCGGTTAATCAGCATGGTTTTGCCCACATTGTCCATATACACTCGCTTTTCGCGGTTCGATAAGTTATACAGACGGTGAAACAGGCGGTTGAAGCTGAACACCTCAATGCCGCCGCCCACAAACCCGATTGTTTCAATCACCTTGCCCTCCATGGCAAGGGACAGCTGCTCGGGAACTAAAAAGGCGGCTTTTTTGCCTTGTTTAAATGCCGCGCTCAGACTGTTTAAACAAAAGGTCGTTTTGCCGCCGCCGCGTTTGGAACAGATAAGATGAAGCAAAAAAACATCTCCTTATACAGATTTATGCACGGTTTCGTCTAACAAATCCAAAATTTTTGCATCGCAATTTATATCAAACTTTCGGGCAAACAACATGTCGGAGGAAATCAGCTTTTCGTAATCCTTTTGCGTGAGCACATAAGGATGGGAGCCGTTTTCAAACACAAAATACCATTTTTTGTTTAAATAGTCGTTGTTTTCGTTAAAAACAAGTAAATCTTTATACGGGCTTGCCATGATTGCCGTTTGAAAAAAGGTCTCATCACAGCTGAATACATCACTGATTGCCGAGCAGAACGGTTTGTTTTTCATCATGCCGAGCGCATGTTTTACAATCGTGTCCGGCAGAATCCACCACTGCGAGCCGCAGCAGCCCGTAATGCCCATGTTTTGAAGTCGCTTTTTCGGCGAGCCGACAAACAGCTGCTTTATGCCCGAATTGATTTGCGCGATGCCGCCCGGAATGTATCTTAAGAGCCTGTAGCCCTTATATGAAAAGTGTTTTTTCAAAAAAGCATAGGTTTTCAGCTTAAATTTTTTGTTGATATACACACTGTTTAAGCTTTTCTTAACGTAGTTTCCCTCTTTTTCGGAAACGATTTCGATAAAGGGTTTCGGATAATTTTGGCTTAAAAAACTGTATATGTAATCCATGCTTTTTATCGGGTAGCACTGCCCGCTGAGTAATATAAAATACGAATATTTACCATGCTCCAAAGCGGTTTCAATCAGCGCCTCTTCGGCTTTTATCATGGAAAATTCATACAGCCCGACGCTGAATCTCTTTTCGGTGAACCAAATATTTTTAAACGGCAAGCCGTTTTTGATTTCACTTTCGCCAAACGGGCATTTTTTATCGATGTGAATAAAAATATCGATGTTTTCGTGCTGCAGAACCGAAAGCAGCCGTTTCACCTGCTTGAGATTTTTATGAACCAACAATAGCACAGCAATTTTCATTTTGTTTTCCGCCTTATTTTTATCTGTAAAAAGGAGGGATTTTAGCTGCTATGCGCGTTTTTTTCGCATAAGCGCCTCCACCTCTTCTTTGGACACGCGGTTAAAATCGCCCATGACCGAGTGCTTTAAGCAGCTTGCCGCCAAGGCAAATTCCACCGCGTCGCCCGCGTTTTCATAGTTTAACAAACCGTAAATCAAGCCGCCGCCAAAGCTGTCACCCGCGCCGATTCGGTCGGTTATTGCATCAATTTCATATTTTTCCGAGAAATAAAATCCGTCTTTATTGCAAATGCACGCCAGCAAATCGTAAAGGTTTGCCGCCTTGTTCTGGCGCAGAATAATCGAAACGGTGGAAATATTCGGATAGCGCTTTAAAATTTCGCGCGAAATGGATTCAAATTTTTTAGCCGAAATCGCGTCATCCGAGCCGCCCGCCGCGTCAATTCCAAGCACTTTCTGACACTCTTCTTCGTTTGCAATTACCACGTCGGTATAC
>CAKSHV010000089.1 GCA_934457515.1 uncultured Clostridia bacterium | reverse complement strand
TTGGCGTATTTTAGTTTTGAGGGAATTTCCCTCAAACTCCCTTTTCTTGTCGAAAAACATAGTTTTTCGACAGTCTGGTTACTGTTGCTCCAAGTTTTGTTTTAAGAAGGCTTATTCCTCCCGAGTCAAGTAAAAAAAAGTAAACAGACCCCATCAATCCTAAAAACAGACGGATTTACACAAGCCGCCGCATGTGATATACTAAATTTGTTAAAATGAAAGGGGAAAATCCAATGCAAAAAACAAATAAAAATTACATACCAAACGCAAAAAACACAACGCCCGACTACTACTGCACCTGGCAAACTCAGCTTTACGCCACCTGCGACGGCAAGCCCGAAGCACAGCGTGCAAACATCACCGAGCAGGCGCTGTTTTCGGGCACAAAACCCTTCGGATGGACGAATTTTTACCCCGACATCCGCAAAGACTTATTCCTTGTTATGGACGACAGCTGGGATGTTCCGCTTTCGGATTATAAAGACTATCACGGAAGTTTTATCCTAAACCGCGACAAATTCCCCACCTATGCGGACGAGAAAAACAACGCCAAGGCGCTGAAAGAATTAAACAGGGCAGCACAGAAAAAGGGGTGGAAAGGGATTGGCGTGTGGGTCTGCGCCCAGTCCTCACCGCTTTTCGACAAGGGCAAAACCGCCGAAGAATACTGGACAGAACGCTTAAAACAAAGCAGCGAGGCAGGCATTTTATATTGGAAAGTGGACTGGGGCAAAAACTGTCGCGTTCCGGAATTTCGGAAATGGCTCACCGCCCTTGCCCACAAGGTTGCGCCCGACGTTATCATCGAAAGCGCCCTTGTGCCCGAGGTGATTCCGTTCTGCGACGTGTTCCGCACCTATGATGTGCCCGCCATTTTGTCCGTCCCGTTTACCATGAACAAATTAAAGCAAACCCTTGCATACACCGCGCAAAACAGCTTTAAAAGCCTGATTAACTGTGAGGACGAGGCATACATCGCCGCAGCTCTCGGCTGCTCAATGGGCATTATGCGCCACCCCTTTGCGGGCGCGTTTCCGAACGGAAAGCCCGACATGGCGTTTCCCTCCTGTCACCGCAACTTAAAAACAAAAATGCAGGAGGTAACCCGCGCGGTCAACTGGCACAAAATTGCCCCCGCGTTTGGCACAGACAAGGAAAACACTTTCTTTTCCGAAACCACTCTGCACGATTTTTGGCACATTGAAAACATGAACGCAGAACTGGAAAGCTGGTGGCCGAAGGCGCTCGGTATGGAGGACGAAAATCCGTCCAAAATTCAGGCAGACGGCGTTGCCGCCATCTCCCGCAACATGCCGCTTCCGAAAACAATCCCCGATGAAAACGGCTTTGTTCCCTATTTGGTGTGCGCCAAAAATCCCAACGGCGCAGTCAGCATCGCCGCCCTCGGCAGAACGCAGGGCAGACGCTATTTTATTCCACACTGCGACGTGGAAATTGCGTGCGGCAACGCGACAACACTCGGCATTTTCGGCGAGTATAAAACCCTCACCCTTGTTTTTGACGGTGAAATCGGCACCAAAAAAATCTATGCGCAGGACCTGTCTTCCACAGATTTTTCGTTTGACATCACCGAAGACGTAACTGTTTCCGAAAACCGCCTGACCATCCTCGGCAAAACAATAGAAACGGTCGGTAATTCAGCGCGCCGCGCGGGTGACACGTCCGAGGCGGGACTACTGCTTGTAATCGGGGAGGAGTAAAAAATGGAATATGTAACCTTTAAAAAAGCCGTTCCCGTCTGGGAAAAGGGCAAAGAAAAAGAGAAAAACTACAATTTGATTTTTAAAGAAACCGTTAAAAAAGGCAGTTTTAAAATCCGCATTACAGGCTCTTCGGTTTACAGCCTGTTTGTAAACGGCGCATTTTTGGCAACCGGTCCCGCCCGCACGGCACACGGATTTTACAGGGTAGACGAGCACCGCCTAAATCTCCCTCTCGAAGAAAACACAATTGAAATTAAAATCGAGGCGGCAAACGTGCACAGTTTTTACCGCATTAACACCCCCGCCTTTCTCTGCTGCGAAATTTTAGACAAAAACGAAACTGTAGTCAAAGCGACCGGCAGTGATTTTGCGGCATATAAAGACCCTTACCGCGTGCAGAAAACCTCGCGCTATTCCTTTCAGCGCACCTTTAACGAGGTGTATGATTTTACAAGACCGGCAAACAATTCCCCCGTCCTTTTATCGCCGACCGAGCCGAAAACCTTTATTTCCCGCGGCGTTTATTATGAGGACTATGCCCCCGCGTTTCCGAGCAAAATCATTCTTCGCGGCAGCGTGACCGATGAAGGAAAGTGCATCCGTCCGTGCAAAAACCGCTGCCTTGTGGGCGTGCCGAACGTGATTGACGGCTTTGAAGTAAACGAACTTGAAGCAAACCCCGCAGACGAGGTGGGGCGGCTCTCGTTTAAAATAACCTCTAAAGCGCACGAACAAGCCGAAACCGTCCAAATTTCCAAAAATGAATACGCGGTCTATGCGTTTTCGCATATTGTAACGGGCTTGCTTTCGTTTGAAATCACCTGTGAAAACGACTGCACCCTCTACCTTGCCATGGACGAAATGTTAGAGGACGGTTTTGTAAATTACATGCGCTTAAGCTGCATTAACCTTAGTGAATGGCGGCTGAAAAAGGGAAGTTATAAAATAACCACCGCCGAACCGTACACATTTATGTATTTAAATCTAATTGCAAAGGGCGGCAGTGTCACCGTTCACAATTTAAAAGTGCACACCGTTTGCTTTCCGAAAATAAAGCGCGATAAACCGCTGCACGATGCGGATTTGGAACAAATCTATCAAGCGGCAATCGAAACGTTTCGCCAAAATGCAACCGATGTATACACCGACTGTCCTTCGCGCGAACGCGCCGGCTGGCTATGTGACAGCTTTTTTACCTCCCGCGTGGAATATGCTTTAACCGAAAAAACAACGGTCGAAACCTGTTTTCTGAAAAATTTTCTGCTGCCCGATTCGTTTGAAAAGCTGCCGCACGGCATGCTGCCCATGTGCTATCCCGCGGACTTTATCGCGGGCGATTTCATCCCGAACTGGGCAATGTTCTATGCGCTCGAGCTGGAAGAATATTGCTTTTCCCGCAACGGTGACAAAGCGCTGATTGAAAAAGCGAAAGACAAAATGTATGCTCTTCTTTCCTATTTTAAACGCTTTGAAAACAAGCAAGGACTCTTGGTCAACCTCGAAAGCTGGATTTTTGTGGAATGGTCGGACTGCAACGACTATGTGCAGGACTTAAATTTTCCCACCAACATGCTCTACGCCCGCACCAAACAGGCAATCGGACATTTGTATAACGACAAAGAGCTCATCCGCGAGGCAATTTCCCTTCACGAAAACATCCGCAATCTCTCTTATTTTAACGGCTTTTTTCACGACCGCGCGGTTTGGAATCAAGACAAAACCAAGCTTGAAGTGACCGATGAAATCACCGAAACCTGCCAGTATTATGCGTATTTTTGCGGCACGGCAACGCCGCTTTCCCACCCCGATTTGTGGAAAACATTAGTCCGGGATTTCGGGCCCGAGCGCAAAACAACGAAAAAGTTGGAAAACATAGGCTTTTCCAACGCGTTTATCGGAAACTATCTGCGTTTAGAGCTTTTGGAAATTTATGACGAGTCCGAGCGTTTAATTCAAAATATAAAGGACTATTTCGGGTTCATGGCGAAGCGCACGGGCACGCTGTGGGAGCACGACTGCGACCGCCACAGCTTAGACCACGGCTTTGCCTCACACGTCATTATCTGGCTGGACAAAGAGCGGGAAAAAGGCAACATAAAATAAAAGAAGAGGCAGTTAAAAAGTCATGTGACTTTTTAACTGCCTTGTTTTTTCGCCCGAACCTTGCAATTTTCTTCGCTTTGTGCTATACTGGTAGAAAACGAAAGGAAGCGAAGAAAAAATGAAATTGATGTTTGCATCAGACATACACGGCTCGGCGTATTATGCCGAAAAAATGCTTGACACCTTTCAAAAAGAGCAGGCGGAAAATTTAATTTTACTGGGCGACCTTTTATACCACGGTCCGCGAAACGACCTGCCTCGCGGCTATAATCCAAAACAAGTGATTTCCCTTTTAAACCCCTTAAAAGAAAAAATTGTCTGCGTGCGCGGAAACTGCGACGGAGAGGTAGACCAAATGGTGCTGTCTTTCCCCATCACGGCGGATTATCTGATTTTATTTTTAAACGGCAGGCGCATTTATCTGTCCCACGGACATGTTTATAACCCCGAAAATCCCATGCCGCTGCAAAAAGGCGACATTTTAATAAACGGCCACACGCACGTGTGGAAAGTGCAGGAATTTGATAACTTTACCTATTTAAACCCCGGCTCGGTCAGCATTCCGAAAGAGAATCAGACCCCGAGCTATATGATTTATGAAAACGGCGTGTTCACCATTTGCGATTTGGAAAGCGGCGAAGCGCTTGCATCCCACAGCATTTTGGCAGAATGAATCATTTTAAAACCGCATAGGCTTTAGAAAAGGAGCGATTAGTATGAACATTTGTGTATACGGTGCATCAAGCAATGACATAAACAAAAGATATATCGGAGAAACCGAAAAATTAGGATTAATTATGGCGCAACACGGACATAATTTAGTGTACGGCGGAGGTGCAAACGGCGTTATGGGCGCTGTTGCACGCGGTGTTACGGCAGGTGCCGGGAAAGTAATAGGCGTTGCCCCTACCTTCTTTAATGCAGACGGTGTTTTGTATGATAAATGCACCGAGCTTATTCCCACCAAAACCATGCGCGAACGTAAACAAATTATGGAAGATAAAGCCGACGCATTTATTATGGCACCCGGCGGCATCGGCACATATGAGGAGTTCTTCGAGATTTTGACCTTAAAGCAGCTTAGCCGTCACAACAAGGCAATCGCCGTTTACAATGTCGGCGGATTTTATAATAAGCTGATGAACTTTTTGGAGAATGGCATAGAAGAAGGGTTTATGACGCCCGCATGCCACAAACTCTTTAAACTTTTTGACAACGCGGAAGAAATGCTTTCTTATATAGAAAGCTATGTTCCCGAAGCAACGAAATATAAAAACTTTTAGAAATTACGCGAATCAAGGCGGTTAACCATGAAACAAAAGAGAATTTTAACGGTGCAGGATTTGTCCTGCCTCGGCAAATGCTCCCTTTCCATGTCCGCAGCAATCCTTTCCGCCATGGGACACGAGGCAGTATGTTTGCCGACGGCGCTGCTCTCCACCCACACGGGTGAATTTAAAGGCTACACCTTTTTAAGCCTTGCCGAAGAAAACAAAAACATATTAAATCACTGGAGAAACTTAAACCTTTCGTTCGACGGGATTTTGGTTGGCTACCTCGGCGGGTTGGAGCAGATTGAAAACACAATTTCTTTGATTAAGCGTTTCGGAAAGGACGCGTTTGTGGTCGTCGACCCCGCCATGGCGGACGGCGGCGAACTATATGCGGGCTTTACAGAGGAATACGTGGAAAAAATGAAGGTCCTTTGCAATATGGCAAACATAATTACGCCGAATGCAGACGAAACAAAACTGCTTTCCGGCTCCGTTTCCTGCCCGATTGTGGAAACGGGTGTGGCAAAAAACAACGAAATCGGCGTTCGGTTTCAAGGAAAAGAATGGTTAAAGCCGAAATTCCCGGGTCATTTTTACGGAACGGGCGACGCGTTTTCCGCCGCGCTGATCAGCGCATATATGAAATTTGACGATATGGATAAATCGATAGAAATTGCGCTAAATTTTGTGTGGGGCAGTATTGAAAAAACCGTGCAGTGTGAAAACAAACGCTGGTACGGTATAAATTTTGAGCAAAATCTCCCCTATTTAACAAGCATAAGATAAGGAAGCGAAAAAACATGACAGAACTTTTGGTATATCACAAACCTATGGAAGACTTGCGGGGAATCATCCGCACGGCAGCCGACTACGAACTTTCGGGAAACCTGTGGAAGTCCTACCTTGCGCTGCATTTAATAACCGATGAAAATCCGTTTTCTTTGGGCTGCGAACGAAACGAGCCCGAAAAAGGCGGTTTGTATGATTTAGCGTTTCAGGATATAAAGGCAATTTGGAATTTATATTTTAACCCACCCGCATGGGCGGCAAAGGCGGGCACATTTTCGCCCGTTCGCCGTATGAAAAACGAAAAAAGCCGAATCGGCGCGCTGGCAAACGACTTGTGCACACGCCTTTCCGAAACCCGCACGGCAGCGGAATTTTTTGAAACCGTTGTGGCTTTTTACCGAAAAAACGGCGTGGGCACTTTGGGCTTAAGCGCCGCGTTCGAGCTTGCAGACACGGCGGACGGCTTTGAAATCAAACCCCTTTCCAATATGACCGAAACGCGCTTTTCGGATTTGTGGGGCTATGAAATTCAGAAAAAACAGTTAATTGACAACACCGAATCGTTTTTAAAGGGGAAAAGCGCTAACAATGTGCTGCTGTTCGGTGACG
>CAKSHV010000088.1 GCA_934457515.1 uncultured Clostridia bacterium | reverse complement strand
CGATCGGAAAATGCTGTCCGAACCGGAACAGCAGGGCACGTTTGACTTTGGTGTAAACGATGAGTTCGAGGCGGACAGATATATTGAAGACGACGAAAAGCTGCGCTTCGGCACGCTTGAATTTACGGTTATACATACACCGGGACACACAAAGGGCAGCTGTTGCTTTTTGTGCGACGGCACACTGTTTTCGGGAGATACTTTGTTTAAAGGAAGTGTCGGCAGAGTGGATTTGCCGGGCGGCAGCGAAAGTGCAATGCGGAAAACGCTGCGCGAAAAAATTGCGCCCCTGCCGGATTTCTTAACCGTGCACCCCGGTCATGGTGATTTTACCACTATGGCGGAGGAAAAGGCGGAAAATCCGTATATTCGCGAGGCTCTTTCGGATATTGACTGATAAAAAAGCAAAGTTTTTTCAAAAAATACAAAAAAATACTTGACAATGCGGCGAAAAATTGGTATAATATTTCTCGTCGCAAGAATATGCGGGTGTAGTTCAATGGTAGAACCCCAGCCTTCCAAGCTGGTCGTGTGGGTTCGATTCCCATCACCCGCTCCAAGTGCGCGCCTGTAGCTCAGCCGGATAGAGCAACTGCCTTCTAAGCAGTGGGCCAGGAGTTCGAATCTCTTCAGGCGCGCCATTTTTCTAAAAGTTATTTTCGCTTGGCGAAAATTTCTATAAATTAAATATTTGTTTGTTTGATATGGCGGTTGTAGCTCAGTTGGTTAGAGCGCCAGATTGTGGCTCTGGAGGCCTAGGGTTCGACTCCCTATAATCGCCCCACGTCGGAATGGACTATGTTCCATTCCGACTTTTCTTTTTTTTAAAAAAGTCATCATACATTTAAAGAAAAGTCATCATACACGCCGGCGGCGTGATGCAAGCAGAAGGCGCAGAGGCTGTGGGCGGCGCGATTGCGACCGCTTTGGTTACGCCTCATATGATTATGTTTTTAATCGGCGCTGTTTTCGGATGGGTAGGATTTGTTGGCAAGAAAAGCTGGGGCGCTTTGGTTGCGGCTATTTTGTATTCGGTCGGCACGCTCTTTTTCCTTGTATATTTCATGTTCGGCGTGCCGATTCTGGTGCTTGGGTTTGTCGGCTACAGCATGCAGAAGAAGCTGAATGCTCAAAACAGTTAATTTCTTGAAAAGCTGTGTATTTTTAAAATATACAGCTTTTTTCTTGCCTTTTTTACATATTGGGTGTATACTGATTCCATACATGGAAAAGGAGAGATCAACTATGTATTTTGAAGAAAAAACAATTGGTGAAATTCATTATTTGGTACGGTATCCGAACGGGTTTGACAATAAGAAAAAATATCCTGTTATTCTTTTTCTGCACGGCGCGGGCGGAAGAGGAACAGATTTGGAGATTGTGAAAAGCAACCCTTATTTTTCAATTACCGAAACGTATGCGGATTTTCCTTTCATAACAGTTGCACCGCAGTGTTCGGCGGGCACGTGGTTTGATTTGTTTGAAACGCTGAAGGTGCTTGTGTGCCGTATTGCGGGCGAGCAGTATACGGATAGAGAACGTTTTTACGTTATGGGGGCGAGCATGGGCGGCTATGCAACCTGGCAGATAGCTATGAGCATGCCCGAGTATTTTGCGGCGATTGTGCCCATTTGCGGCGGCGGAATGTATTGGTATGCGGGACAATTGAAAAATGTTGCGGTTTGGGCGTTTCACGGGGCAAAAGATTCAACCGTGCTTGTTGAGGAATCGCAGAAAATGGTAGATGCGGCAAACCGTGCGGGCGGCAATGCACGCCTTACGGTTTATCCTGAAAATGCGCATGATTCCTGGTCGGACACTTATAAAAATCCTGAGGTTTTCCAATGGCTTTTGCAGCACAGGAACGAAAATGCAAAGGCAATTTCCGATTTTTTTCGGGACAGTAAAATTTACGGCTGATTAAAAAGGCGACAAAACGGTTCAAGTTTTGCTGTTTTTATGGGGAATAAACCTTGACCGATTCTTAAAAATATGGTATGATATGAACAGAAAAAATGTGAAAAAGGACTGGATTCATGAATTTTAAACCGTTGGAATTAAAGGATTTGGAGAGCGTTCGCCGTTATTTTGAGTATCCGAAGTCGCGCACCTGTGATTATTCGGCGGGCGGCATGTTTATGTGGCGCAATTTTTACCGCATGGAATACTGTTTTGAACAGGACATTTTTATTTCTAAGCTGCACGACAGGGAAGGCAATGGATTTTACAATCTGCCCCTTGCAGAGGACATGGATTTTGCCTTAAAAACAGCGCTGCCGCTTTTGAAAAAGACGGGTGAGCCGCTTCGTTTTTGTACCATTCCGGAGGAATATGTGCCGCTTTTTCAAGACGTTTTGGGCGCTGTTTCGGTGAGCGAGCAGAAAGAATTTGCAGACTACTTATATGCCGCAAGCGACTTAATTGAGCTTAAGGGCAAGAAATTCAGCGGTCAGCGCAACCACATTCATCAGTTTATCCGCACCGCGGCGGACTGGTCGTTTGTAGATATTTCCGATGTGCCGATAACAAAGGTGGAAGAATTTTTAAATCGCTATGTGGAAAGCGAAGAGAATCAATCGGAGATGCAGCTTGCGGAAAACCGCATGGCACTTGAGGTTTTGGAACATTTGGACACCTACGGCATGTTCGGCGGCGTTTTATATGCCGGCGGCAGCATTGCGGGCTTTTCATTGGGCGAGATTGTGCACGACACGTTGTATACGCACATTGAAAAGGCGGACGTTTCGGTTAAGGGCAGTTATCAGATGCTGACCAATCAGTTTTCGACTCGGTTCGGCGGCGAGGTTGCTTATATCAACCGCGAGGACGATGCGGGTGATGAGGGATTAAGGCGCGCCAAAGAGGCATACCACCCGATTCGCCTTTTAAAGAAATATATTGTGGAAAAAACAGAGGGATAGACAATGAAAATTACATGGCTGGGGCAAGCAGGACTTATGTTTGAAACGGGGGACACAAAAATTATTTGCGACCCATACCTTTCAAACAGTGTGGTAAAAGTGAACCCCAAAAACGAAAGAAGATACCCGGTAGACGAGCGGTTTTTAAAAATCAAACCGGACGTTTTGCTGCTGACGCACGACCATTTGGATCACACCGACCCCGAAACGCTGCCGCATTATTTAAACAATGACGGCTCGATTCTGGTGCTTGCACCCAAAAATGCGTGGGAACTTGCAAAAAAGTTCGGCGGCAATCACAATTATGTGATGTTTAACCGTCACACAATGTTTTCGCATAACGGTATTCGGTTTCGTGCCGTGAAAGCGGAACATTCCGATTTGAGTGCAATCGGCTTTATCATCGAGGCGGAGGGCAGAACCTATTACATAACGGGAGACACGCTTTATAACGAAGAGATTTTTGCCGACTTGCCGCAGAATATTGATGTGATGTTTCTGCCGATTAACGGCGTTGGAAACAATATGAACAGCACCGACGCGGCGCTGTTTGCCAAAAGAGTGAACCCCAAAATTGCGGTACCGCTGCACTGGGGGCTGTTTGACAGCATAGACCCGCGCTGCTTTACATTTGAAAACAGGGTTATTCCCAAAGCCTATGAGGAAATACCCCTTTGATTTTTGCATTGGAGAGAAAAGAATGAACATCAGAAAGGCAAGAGAAACTGACGCGGAGGCACTGATTGCAATCTATGCGCCTTATGTTTTGCATACGGCTATCACGTTCGAATATGAAGTGCCGACGGCGGATGAATTTCGGCAAAGAATAAAGAACACTTTGAAAAAATATCCGTATCTGGTGGCGGAGGAGAACGGCGAAATTTTAGGATACGCGTATGCGGGCACATTTAAGGGCAGAGCCGCCTATGACCGCGCCGCGGAAACCAGTATTTATGTAAAACAGGATAACAAACAGGCGGGGGTTGGGAGTGCTTTATATGCCGCGCTTGAAGATGAAATGCGTCGCATGGGCATTTTAAACGCTTATGCCTGCATTGCCTGTACGAAAAAAGAGGACGAGCATTTAACAAACGGCAGCATACGCTTTCACGAAAAGAAAGGGTATAAGCTAATCGGTACATTTTCCGAGTGCGGATTTAAATTTAACCGGTGGTATGACATGGTTTGGATGGAGAAATTCTTGGGTGAACACACCGAAAATCCGCCCGCGGTTGTTTGGTATGAACAATTAAAATAAGATTAAAAAAAGCAGGCAATTGCCTGCTTTTTTTGTGTTCCGAATCTTTTTTTATTTTTTACTTGACAAATACCCATGTGGGGTATATAATAAAGATACCCTACAGGGGTATAAAGGAGGCTTTTTAAATGGAGCAGAAAAACTGTTGCTGCGGCGAAAAGCACACCGTGCGGAGTAAAGAGCAGAAAAAGGCGCTGATGAATCGCTTAAAACGCATTGAGGGTCAGGTTCGCGGTTTGCAGGCAATGCTGGAGCGGGATTGCTACTGCGACGACATTTTAACCCAGTCGGCGGCGGTGTCGGCGGCAGTGAATGCATTTAATAAAGAGATCTTGGCAAGCCACATTCACACCTGTGTTGTGCGCGACATTCGCGAGGGCAAGGTCGAGGTGGTGGATGAATTGTTGAAAACCATGCAAAAACTTATGAAATAGCGAGGCAAAAAAACGGACAAAATAGATATATCCGACAGAAAGGAGCGACAAATATGCAGCAATATAAAGTTACGGGTATGAGCTGTGCGGCGTGCTCGGCGCGGGTGGAAAAGGCAGTTTCAAAAGTGCCGGGCGTTACGTCCTGCTCGGTCAGCTTGCTTACAAATGCCATGGGCGTTGAGGGCACGGCGTCACCCGAAAGCATTATTAAAGCGGTTCAGGACGCGGGTTACGGCGCATCTCTTCGCGGCGCGGAGGAAAAAGAAACAACGGATGCGTTTGAAGACAAGGAAACGCCGAAAATTAAAAAACGGCTTATCGCCTCGGTGGTTTTGCTGGTTTTGCTTATGTACATTTCCATGGGGCATATGATGTGGAATTTTCCGCTGCCGAAGTGGTTTGACGGCAATCATGTGGCGATGGGGCTTGCAGAGCTTTTGCTTTCCGGCATGATTTTGGTGATCAATCAGAAGTTTTTCACAAGCGGATTTAAGGCGCTTTTTCAGCGGTCGCCGAATATGGACACGCTGGTTGCGCTCGGCTCTGCCGCATCGTTCATTTTCAGCGTTGCAGCACTGTTTTTGATGACGGACGCGCAAAAAAGAGGTGATATGGCGGGCGTTATGCGCTATATGGATTCCTTTTATTTCGAGTCGGCGGCAATGATTGTAACGCTGATTACGGTGGGAAAAATGTTAGAGGCGCGCTCAAAAGGCAAGACGACCGACGCGCTGAAAAGCCTTTTAAAACTGGCGCCGAAAACCGCGGTGATCGAAAAGGACGGCAAAGAGGTAACCGTTCCGATTGAAACGGTTGCAGTGGGCGACATTTTTGTGGTCCGCGCGGGCGAAAATATTCCGACCGACGGCGTGATTATTGACGGCTCTGCCGCGGTTGACGAGTCGATGTTAACGGGCGAGAGTGTGCCTGCCGACAAAGAAAAAGACGACACGGTTTCGGCGGGAACGGTGAACCGTTCGGGATTTATCCGCTGCCGTGCGGTGCGCGTGGGAGAGGACACGAGCCTTTCGCAAATCATTAAAACCGTGACCGACGCAGCGGCGACCAAAGCGCCCATTGCGAAAATTGCAGACCGCGTTTCGGGCGTTTTCGTGCCGGTGGTTATCGGTCTCGCTGCGGTGACATTTGTTGTGTGGATGCTGCTTGGAAAAGAGTTTTCCTATGCGCTTGCGCGCAGCATTTCGGTTCTTGTTATTTCCTGCCCCTGCGCACTGGGGCTTGCAACGCCGGTTGCCATTATGGTGGGCAGCGGTGTGGGCGCGAAAAGCGGCATTTTGTTCAAAACGGCGGCAGCCTTGGAGGAAACAGGGCGGATTCGGATTGTCGCACTGGATAAAACAGGAACCATAACCGAGGGACACCCGAGAGTGACCGACATTCTGCCGCATAATATTTCAAAAGACGAGCTTTCGAGAACTGCCTATTCGCTTGAGATAAAAAGCGAACATCCCTTGGCGCGCGCCATCGTGGAAAAAGGAAATGAGGAGTCGGTCAAAGCCATAGAAACAAGCGATTTTGCTGTTCTGCCCGGCAACGGCATTTCGGCTAAAATTGAAAACAGTACGGTTTTGGGCGGCAGCATGCGCTATATGAGCGAAAAAATGGATGTTCCGAAAGAGTGCTTGGAAAATGCAAAAGCCCTTGCCAAGGAGGGGAAAACCCCGCTGCTTTTTGCCAAAAACGGCACGTTTTTGGGCATGATTGCGGTGGCGGACACCATTAAGAAAGAAAGCAGACAGGCGGTAAAACGCCTGCAAGACATGGGAATTCGCGTGGTGATGCTGACGGGCGATAATCAGGACACCGCAAATGCCATTGCAAAACAGGCGGGCATTTCAGAGGTGGTTGCAAACGTGCTGCCCGGCGGCAAGGAGCAGGCAATTCAAAGCCTTAAAAAAGAGGGCAAGGTTGCCATGGTGGGAGACGGCATCAACGATGCGCCCGCAC
>CAKSHV010000087.1 GCA_934457515.1 uncultured Clostridia bacterium | reverse complement strand
GCTAAAATACCAAGTGAACTGTATACAATGCTGACAAGTCCCGCAAATAAAAATCCGTTTAAAACGGCCTTTAACATGCCGACGCAGCACGCCGATTTTGCGTCCAGCGCATAAAGTGCGAACAAAACAACCAAATTCGAAAAGCCGATTTTTAAGCCATACAGCGGCAAAAAGTGCAGCATGTTTTCTATGTAGCCGAGCACAAGACCAAGCGCGATAAGGCAGGCTAAAAGAACCGATTTTTTAGTAGCTGACACTGTCTACCGACTCCTTTCCCGCGCCTTTTCCGCCGACAACGGAAACAACTAATCTGTTCGGCAGACAAACAAGGCTCTCGCCGCTCTTTTTCACAGCGCCCGTTTTCATCTCAAGCCCGTCTTTGCAGCTTGAGTCCGAAACAAAAACCTCGCCGTTTTTCACTTCGACCGTGTTTTGTCCGAAGGCAGAAACAACCCTAACCGTGCGGTCCTCATGAAGCGGATATTTGCCGTAAAGCACACCGTCCGAATAAATTTCAACGAAGGTTCCCGCGCCCGTGCCGCCAAAAAGCGCAAACATGCCAATGCCCGCCGCAAGCAGGCAAGCCGCCAAAATAAAATCGAATTTTTTCACTTTTTAACGCCCGTTGAGCCGAAACCGCCCGCACCGCGCTCGGTTTCGTCTAAGGTATCAACTTCTTTTAAGCATGCAATCGCAACCGACATAAACACAAGCTGTGCAATGCGGTCGCCCTTTTCTATTGCAAAATCTTTATCGCCCAAGTTAATAAGCGCACATTTGATTTCGCCGCGGTAGTCGCTGTCCACCACGCCGACGCTGTTGGCAAGACAAATGCCGTGCTTTGCGGCAAGACCGCTGCGCGCAAAAATAAACGCGCCGATTTCGTTTGTGGGAATGCTTATGGCAAGTCCCGTCGGAATCATTTTAATTTCACCTTTTTTTATGGTAACTGCCTCGTCAATATCGGCGGAAAGGTCTAATCCCGCGCTGCCGCTTGTTGCATAAAACGGCATGGTAACATTGTCGCGCAGGCGTTTTACTTTCACGCAAAGTTCTTTATTTTCCATTATTTTTTCACCTCAAGTTTGGCAATGTTAATTTTAAGACGCTGAATTTCCTGCTCTTTAATGTCGTTGTCCTTTTTAAGAGCCGCACACTTTTTGGTTTCGTCCGCAAGCTTATCGGACAAAGCCGCCATTTCTCTTTCCTTTTCCTCCAGCGTTTCGCGCAGCTTAAACAAATCGTCTGCAATATTAACGGAGGTTAAAACCGCCGCCATGCTCGTGCTTAACCGATTGTTGCGCTCTGCAACTTCGGTTAACTTTTTATCCACGTAAAACGCAATTCTGTGCATATATTCTTCGCTGTCGCTGCTGCTGGTTATGGTGTAGTCGTTTCCAAGCAGTCTGATGGTTGTTTTAACATTTTTTTCACTCATGTTCATCAACTCCCGCTTTTATTTTAAATATTCTGAGGCTAAAAGAATGCCTATGATTGTTTTTGCATCGTTTAATTTTCCCGAAAGAGCAAGCTTTTTGGCATCGCCAAAGGGCATTTTTACAATTTCAACAAATTCGCCCGGGTCGGGGTGAGATACACCCGCCTTTAGTCCTTTTGCCAGATACACGTGAATTTTCTCTTCCAAAATGGCAGGTGAACCGTAAAACGCCGTAAGTTCTTCAAATCCCTCTGCGGTATACCCTGTTTCCTCCATCAGCTCGCGCTTTCCGCATTCTAACGGATTTTCGCCCTTTTCAAGCTTTCCGGCAGGGATTTCCAAAGTCACATCATGGGTACCCGCGCGGAACTGGCGGACAAGTATAATCTCGTTTTCATCCGTCACTGCAACAATGCCCACACCGCCGTGATGACCGATGATTTCGCGCTTTGTTTCTCTTCCGTCCGGCAGCGTTACGGTGTCTACCCGAAGAGACAATATTTTCCCCTCAAACTTCATATCAGAGGCAATTGTTTTTTCAAAAAGTTCCATTATTCCTCCCCCTCGTCTGTATCCTGCGCGTCTTTAAGGAGTGCCTCGCTCGTGCTTTCCGAAAGGCTGGTTACGTCTTTTAATTTCCGCTGAATCATGCGGGTTCTGGTGCCCACAAGCTTGTCCAAATCATTGTTTGCCATCTCCAGCCGTTTTTGTGCCGACTGCAAAACCGCCTCGAATTTTGAAAATTCGGTTTTCACCGCGCCGAGCACGTTCCACACCTCACCCGAACGCTTTTGAATTGCAAGAGTTTTAAAGCCCATTTGCAGGCTGTTTAAAAGCGCTGCCATATTGGTCGGGCCCGCAACGATGACCTTATAATCGCGCTGCAAGACTTCGGCTAAATTTCTGCGCAAAACCTCGGCATATAAGCCTTCGGTCGGCAGAAACATAATGGCAAAATCGGTGGTATCCGGCGGAGAAATATATTTGTCGTGAATGTCTTTGGCAAAACTTTTCACTCTGCGCTCCAAAACAGTTGCCGCCTCGTTTACGCGCTGCGTATCGCCGCTGTCATAAGCATCCATTAAATTTAAATACGCGTCGGCGGGGAACTTCGCGTCAATCGGAAGATACACTGTGTTTTCCCCGTCACCCGGCAGAATAACCGCGTATTCCACCACTGTGTTCTCCCCTTTTTTGGTTGAAACGTTTGCCGCATACTGCTCGGGGGACAAAATCTGTTCCAATATGCTGCCAAGCTGAATTTCGCCCAAAATACCGCGGGTTTTCACGTTGGACAGCACCTTTTTCAAGTCACCCACACCGGTCGCTAAGTTTTGCATTTCGCCGAGCGATTTATACACCTGCTCGAGCCTGTCGCTGACCAGTTTAAACGACCTGCCGATTCTGTCCTCCAATGTTTTTTGCAGTTTTTCATCCACCGTCTGCTGCATTTTGTCCAGTTTTTTGCTGTTGTCTTCTTGCAGCGCCGTCAGGCGGTTTTCCACCGTTTTACGGATGTTTTCAAGCTTTTGCTCGTTCTCCAAAGCAAAATCGGCAATGCGCTTGTCCATCTGTTTTAAAATCTCGGTCTGGGCATTGCTGCTCTGCACGCTTTGATTGGTAATCAGCGAGGACATGGTCTGCACCGAATTATGTACCTCCTGCACAGTGTCGCGGCGGATTTTATCCATGCTTTCATGGTCGGTTTTCGGTCTGGTGCGGATTAAAATCAGCACCGCAAGCAGGATAAATCCGATAATCATGATTATATACTCCATACTATTCTCCGTTTCGCGGCAAGCGTTACCGAATTTGTCCGCTGCCGTAAATAATATATTTGGTCGTTGTGATTTCTTTTAACCCCATCGGGCCGCGCGCATGCATTTTCTGCGTGCTGATGCCCATTTCCGCACCGAATCCGAACTCGCCGCCGTCTGTAAAGCGCGTTGACGCATTTACATATACAGCCGCCGAATCGATTTCGTCCAGAAAGCGGTTTGCATTATCATAATCCTTTGTAATAATCGCCTCGGAATGACCGGTACTGCACGCGTTAATGTGGTCAATCGCCTCATCAATCGAATCGACAATCTTGCAAGAAATAATTAAGTCTAAATACTCTGTTTTATAGTCCTCCTTAGTTGCGGGAACAATTTTATCGGAATATGTTCTTGTTTTTTCACAGCCGCGGATTTCAACGCCCGCGTCTAAAAGCGCCTCAATTGCCTTCGGCAAAAAAGAATCTGCAATATTTTTGTGCACCAAAAGGCTTTCTGCAGCGTTGCAAACGCCGGTGCGCTGCGTTTTGGCATTGATTAAAATATTTATTGCCATATCAATGTCTGCCGTTTCGTCCACATAAATGTGGCAGTTTCCCGTTCCCGTTTCAATCACAGGAACGGTAGCGTTTTGAACCACCGTTTGAATAAGTCCCGCACCGCCGCGCGGAATGAGCAAATCGATATAACCGTTCATTTTCATCAGCTGCATGGTGCTTTCACGCGAGGTGTCTTCAATCAGCTGAATGCAGTTTACATCAATTCCGCAAAGCGCCGAGCGCATAACATTTGCAATGGCAAGATTTGAAAACTGCGCGTCACTGCCGCCCTTTAAAATCACAGCACTGCCCGCCTTTAGGCAAAGCGCCGCCGCATCAACCGTCACGTTCGGGCGCGCTTCGTAAATAATGCCGATAACCCCCATCGGCACGCGCTTTTTGCCGATTAAAAGGCCGTTCGGGCGCTTTGTCATGGACAAAACTTCGCCAATCGGGTCATCAAGCGCGGCAATCTCGCGGCAAGAAGCCGCCATTGCGGCGATTCGGTCATGATTTAATGCAAGACGGTCGATTAAAGACGGTTTCATGCCGTTAATCTGCGCGCGAATCACATCTTTTGTGTTCTCCACCAAAATTTCGTGCTCATTATCCAAAAGCGCTTTTGCAATGCGCTCTAAATTTTCGTTTTTAAGAAGTGTTGACGCGTTCGCCAGCGTTTTGGACGCCGCTTTTGCGTTTTTCCCAATCGTTAACATATGTATTTCTCCTTATTTTGCATGAAACAGCGTGCCTATCTGTTCACCGTCAAACACACGGTATAAAATTTTCGGGTCACTGCCGTTTAACACGAGTGTTTTAATGCCGCTTTCGGCTGCAATTTCCGCCGCCATAACTTTTGTAATCATGCCGCCCGTGCCGCGGTTCGAGCCGGCACCGCCCGCTGTTTCAATAATATCGTGCGTGATATGCTCCACCTCGGGAATCAAAACCGCGTCGGCATGCTCACGCGGATTTTTATCATATAACCCGTCAATATCGGTTAAAATCACCAAAAGCTCCGAATCGGTCAGTTTGGCAACCAGCGCCGAAAGGGTATCGTTATCGCCAAACTCAATTTCTTCAACCGAAACCGCGTCATTTTCGTTCACAATGGGCACAACGCCCATTTTTAAAAGGGTAATAAACGTGTTTACAACATTTGTTTTTCTGTCGGTGTGGGTCAGCACGTCTTTTGTCAGCAGAACCTGTGCCGTCATATAGCCGTATTCGGAAAACATTTTGTCATATAAATACATAAGCTCGCACTGCCCGATTGCGGCAGCCGCCTGCTTTTCCATGGTAATGGTCGGTCTGTGTTTTAAGCCCAGTTTTCCGACGCCGACGCCGATTGCTCCGGATGATACCAAAATCACTTCCACGCCGCGGTTTTTCAGGTCGGAAAGTACGCGTGCAAGCTTATCGATGCGGCTTAAATTCAGTTTTCCGTTTTCATATGTAAGGGTGGAGGTGCCAACCTTCACCACAACACGTTTCATGTCCTTAATTTCTTCCCTCATGTTCAATTTATGTTTCCCATCCTTCCGAAATACAAATCTGCTGTGCTATATTTTTAAATATCGGTGCTGCCGCACCTGCGCCCGACTGGCCGTTTTCAACAAACACGCAAAGGGCATATTTTGGATTGTCCGCGGGGAAAAATCCCGTGAACCAGCCGTGTACGCACTCGGTGCCGTCTGTTATGCTCCCCGTCTGTGCACTGCCCGTTTTTCCCGCACACTGCACGCTGTCAAGCGCTGCCGCCCTGCCCGTTCCGTTTTTCACGGTTTCTATCATCATATCCTTAATCGCTTTTGCGGTGTTCGGACTTATTACTTTTATTTCTTCATTTTTCCTTAAATCCACCTTTTTTTCAAAAGAAGGATTAAGCAGCGAATCTCCTAAATTTACGGTGTGCCGAACGCCGTTTGAGGCGATAACCGCGCTGAAAACCGCGGCGTGCACCGCCGTTCCCAAAAGTTTTCCTTGTCCTATGGAAAGGTTCGCCGCGTCTGCCAGATAGTAATTGTTTTCGTCCGGCAGATACCCTGTGCTCTGCGGAAACGAATCGGGATAAATCAGTTTCTCATCTAACCCGAACCGCCTTGCCATAGCTATTATATTATTATACCCTGTTTTCAGCCCAATGTCAATAAAAACCGAGTTGCAAGAGTAAACAAATGCGTCACGAACGGTTAATTTTTCAATATTTCGGTGATTTCGGCACAAAAAATGAATATTTCCGACCGTTTTTTCACCCGTGCAGACAAACGCGTCATCAAGCGATATACTGCCCGACTCCAGCGCCGCCGACAAAACCACGATTTTAAACACCGAACCCATGTCATACCGCGCGACCGCACGGTTTAAAAGCGGTTTTCTGTCATCCTGCAAAACCTCATCGATTTTGTTTTGGTTAAATGTCGGTGAAGACGCCATGGCAAGCAGGTCAAAAGACGGAATTTCAATTAAAACCGCGCAGCCGCTTACGTCTTTTAACGCATTCTGGCAAATTTCGGTATATGTTTTGTCCAGCGTGGTTTTTAAAAGCATGCCTTTGGGATTGATTTCTTTTTGAAAGCTGAATCCCGGCAAAAGTGCACCGGACGCGTCTTTGGTAACGTGCAGAAAATAACTGTCCCCGTTTTTTAACAGGTCGTTAAACGCTTTCTCTGCTCCGCTCACGCCTTCGCCGTCCGACAGATAGCCGATTACCGCCGCACCCGCGCCCGAATCGGGATAGCGCTTGGTGTCCTCCGTTATGCAAACATTTTTATATTCTTTAAGCAGACCTTCGTTAAAATCCCAGTCCACTTGCGTTAAAACCGTTTTATTTTTATACAGGCGGTTATAAAGCGCGTAGGCATGCTCTTTG
>CAKSHV010000086.1 GCA_934457515.1 uncultured Clostridia bacterium | reverse complement strand
AAGGTGCACATGGCGTCTCTTCGGCTGTATGACGGGGAAACCCCTCTTATGCATTTAGAACTTACCATGCCCGAGCGTGACTCGGCAGTGGCACTTTCCCGCGCCATGCGAAAGCATCCTGAAATTTTGTATAAAAAGATTATGGAAACGGCAGCAGAGCTGCTGGAAGATTCAGAAACCGAATAAGATAAATGCTCGTTTGCAACCGCAAACGAGCATTTTTATGCGCTTGTGATTCACAATATTACAAAAACATATGCCGTATAAAAGAAAAAAAGATAAAAATTAGAAAAAAATTACAAAAATATATTGATTTTTGAGAAAAGATATGGTAAGATAAAATCAACAATAAAGACAGGGGTGATTTTATCCATGAACAAGAAACTGATTTCCGTTGTGGTGCTTATTTGCATGCTTTTCAGCACGCTGCCTCTTGTTTCATACGCGGCGCAGGACACAACGGTGTTTCTTTCGGCAAAAGTGTTTGAAAACAATGCGGGAACATGGACGGTGGCTGCGCGTGACGCGGGCTCGTTCGGTTACATTCTGCGCGCAACCGGCGGCGAAAAACCGCAGAACAGCAAAAATGCGGTTGTAAAAATTGAAGTTCCGGCAGACGGCGACTATTTCGTGTTTGCACGCACGCGTGACTACAAAGCGGACGTTGACAAGCAGGGAAAAGAGATTAAAGCAAGCGTTCGCCTGTTTAAACTCTCGGTCGGCGGCACATTGTTTGAAAAATCTCTCGGCGGTCACGGCACAGACGGCTGGGCTTGGGAGCAGGCGGGAAAAGTTTCGCTTAAAAAAGGGAAAACGACCGTTGAAGTGGTCGACTCTGCCGCAAACTATGCGCGCGTGGAGGCAATTGTTTTGTCCACGAACGAGAAAATCGACCTGCCAAACTCAGCATCCGAATTGGAGAGCGCATACAAAACCTATGCGCCGAAAATTATAGAATCGGCAGAGGATAATACGCAAAAACCCGAAAAGGTTGAAATTAACAAGAATCTGCCAAAAGGCGAAAAACCGCAGACGGTTTCGTCGTTCTTTTTTGGTGCATCATCTTTTGACGGACATTTGGGCACATGGCTTTCGCCCGGAAAAGACGGGTCGGAACAGCCTGTTCTGCGCTCGGCGGGCGGCAGAAAGCCGGAAAATACAAAAAATGCGATTGCTGCTTTTGACGTAAAGCAGGCGGGCACATACTACCTTTGGGCATGGACACGTGACTATGCCGACGGCGCACGCACATTTGGCATTGTGGTAGACGGCAAACAGACCGAGCGTCCGCTCGGCGCGCACGGCGAAAACGGCTGGGCGTGGGAATATTGCGGTGCGGTTGATTTAAGCGCCAAAACCACGCAATTGGAAGTGAAAGACACCAGCAACAACTACGGACGTTTACAGGGCGCGGTTTTAACCAACGACCCGACCTATATTCCGACAGCAAGCTCGTTTGCGTCAGCTTCGCTTGTCGCGGCAAACAAGTCTGCAACATATGCCGAAAGTGAAATCACGGGCTTAATTGCAGACCCCAACACGCCCGAGGCGGAGTTTACATTTGATGAAAAGGAAACCTATATTGTGGTAACGCCAAGCGATTTTAAGGCGGAAAAGCTTGGCAGCTGGCAGCTTTCCACCGTTACCATGAGCAGTATCCTGCCCGAAATCATGCTTTCGGCAAGCGATGCGAAAAATCATGAAGACAACCCGGCGACCGTTACCGTAACCGTTCCGAAAACAGGGCTTTATAAAGTTATGGTGCACACATATGACATTGAACAGAACAGCGGCAGACGGTTCCTTGTTTCGGTCGGTCAAACGGCGGCGCGCGAGGTTGGCGCCCACGGCAAAAACTGGAAGTGGGAAAGCTGGGAAGTTCCGCTGGTTGCGGGCAAAAACGAAGTGAAAGTTTCGGACCACACCGGCAACTACGGCAGATTTGACATGATTGTCATCACAAGCGACTTAAAACTTGAAATCACCGACTCGCGCGGCAATTTGTCCGCTCTTGCGGAGCAGGCAAAAAATAAGCCGACTTCTTTTGAAACGGTAAAAGATGAAAACCGTCCGCAGGACGATATAGCGGTTAACTTAAACGGCAGCTACTTAAAATTTGATGTGCCGCCCGTTTTGATAAACGACAGAACCATGGTTCCGTTCCGCGCGATTTTCGAGGCGCTCGGCTGTACGGTGGACTGGGAGGATGCAACGCAGACTGCCATCGGCATGCGAAACGGCAAAGAAATTCGTTTAACCCTCGGCGCGGACGAGGCAAAAGTGGACGGCAAAAAGACAAAGTTAGACGCCCCTGCGGCGCTGATTAACGACAGAACGCTCGTTCCGCTGCGATTTGTGTCCGAGGCGCTCGGCGCAGACGTGGTTTGGGAGGACGCAACGCAAACCGTATACATTGCAGGCGCTATTCCGCCGCAAATGATTATGCTTACTCCCGAAAGCTTTTACGATACGGGCACATGGCAGTTAGAAGGCGTGGTATCCGGCAGTTTTGACTGCGGCGTTCTGCGCGGTGCGGCACCGAGCGGCGGCAATGCAGGCCCCGAAGACGGCGACCCTTCAAAAACAACGCCCGCAAAGGCACGGTTTACCGTTGCCAAAGAGGGCACATTCCGCGTGATTGCGCACTGCCGCGACTATACCACAAGCTACCCATCCGCGCGTAAATTCGGCATTTCGGTTGACGAAAAAAGAGTGGGCGGCGATTTGGGAACCCACGGCAAAAACGGCTTTTACTGGCAGGAGGCTGGAACAATTTCGCTGTCTGCCGGAGAGCACACGCTAGAACTTTTGGACACCTCGGGCTTTTATGCGCGGTGCGACATGATTGTGCTGACCGATAATAAAGCGTACGAGCCGAGCCTTATGTATAGCGAGATGCTGTCTGTTGCCGCGCCTGTTAAAGCGTCGGCGGTTGAAACGCCTGTTTTCCCCGTCTACGCAAACGAAAACGGCGATATCATTGACGAAATCGCCCTTGAAAACGGAAAAACAAGAGTGAAATTCTATAAAGTAAACACCTCAAACGGCGTTGTTGTGCAGAACGAGATTTACAATCTGTCGAACGGACAGTGGATTAAAACCAAAGACCGCTCGGAAGATTTGGGATTCATGGTTCTGCGTGCAGACGAGGTATCGCTTGGTGCACAGCCGCAGGACAGATATGTGTTCTCTTCTTCTTACCTTGTAAACGGCAAAAAATCGGCATACATCGGTCCTGAACTTTACAAAGCGGGCGTTACGACCTGGTTTGTGCCGACCGATTATGAAGTAAACGGCTCGTCGGTGCGCATAAAAGCTGCAAATGAACTCGGAACAATTACCGCCGACTGGAGCTTGGATGACACCGACGCACCGAAAGTTTCGGTTACGGGCACTTTCGCACAGGACGGCGTGTACAGCATCGGCGCCTGGGAGGGCGGTGAGGTGTCATATGATTCGATTGAATTCGCGTTAGCACCGTTTCGTGTGCAGGGCAAGCGGATTCCCGAAGAGGCGGGACTTTACAGCGAACAGTATCTGTTTACGCCCATGGGCTGTTTAACGCTGCCCGAGCAGAACAAATACGGAAATACAAAAATCACAAAAGGCGTTGTGGTAGACCCGACTTTCACTGA
This sequence comes from uncultured Clostridia bacterium, assembly GCA_934457515.1. Classification (GTDB taxonomy): domain Bacteria; phylum Bacillota; class Clostridia; order RGIG6154; family RGIG6154; genus RGIG6154. The sequence goes on along the minus strand of CAKSHV010000086.1, from coordinate 3,011 downwards.
ACTGAAATGGGTAAAACGCAGCGACGCAAGTTACGGGATTTCGGTTCAGGGCGCAGACGGAAACTTGCGCGGCAGCGTGTTTGCGCCGGTGCTCGGCTCGGACGCGTCAAAACTTTCGGCGGGCACGCCCTACACCTTTACCTACCGCGTTATCAGCCGTGCGGCGGACTGGTATGACAACTATACCTTTATCGCGCGCGATTTGTATAATGTAAACAGTTATCGCAAAAACACTTATTCCACGCTGAATCAGGCAATTTTCAATACCAGAAAATACTCTTTAAATGCAGATTTTTCCGGTTGGGACCCGCTGGATAAAGCGTATTGGAACATAGAGAGCAAAAACACCACCGCGGTGGCAGACCCGATGGAGGCAATTCAGACCTATTTGCTGACAGAGGACGAAACCTACCTTGAAAAGCGCACACTGCCCACCATCGTAAACTTCATGACCCGCGGCAGACTGCAGTTTAACAGCAAGGGAATCGAAAAGTCGAACGGATATGTGAATGCAAAAGACGTTCCGCACAGCATCGGCAACTTTATCAGCTGCCTGAATATGAATGTAAAGGGCGGCATATTTGAACTTACCCGCGGCAGAGTGCCCTACATTTTAAAGACGGGCATTGAACAGACTTTAGACGGCAAAAATGTGAACGGCTACAGTTCGCAAACGCCGTTTTCGGATGACTTATATATGTATAAATACACCGGTGAGAAAAAATATTTGGACGGCGCAATGCAAAAGGCGGACAAATATTTAACCGATGTGGTGTATGCACCGCAGGCCAAACCGATTGATTTTGCGGCGTTTGTGTATATTTCCTACTATCCGAATATTCCCGCACTTTTGGACTTGTATGAGGCAAGCGGAGAGCAGAAATATTTAGACGCGGCACATTATGCCGCGAAATGGCTGGTTACAACCCTTTGGGTTCCGGGCGTTGACGGCGACAAGAAAAATCAGACCATGACGGTAAACAGCGGCATCAAATACACTTCAAACGGTGTGCACGACTGGTACGGCGACACCCAGCGCATTGTGGGCAAGGACAATACAAAGGACTACACCGAAACGGTGGAAAACTGGGTGGTATCCCGCGTGGGTCTTGGCTTAGAGCAGGCGTCCACTTTCTACGGAAACAGCTCTTCCACGCACATGTTTATGAGCATGTGGGTCGGCGATTTGCTCCGAATTGCAAAATATACGGGCGATGAATACCTGGCGAATGCGGCTGAAAACGCAATTGTCGGCAGATTCTCCAATTATCCCGGTTATTACTACGGCTACATTGGTTTTACCAGCACGCAGATGAAAGAAAATTACCCCTATGAAGGTCCTGATGTTACGGCGCTTTACTATCATCACATTCCCGCCTTCATGGCAATGCTGGAGGATTTTGCGGTAAACCAGGCGTTCTACCGCACGGACGGCAAAGTGAACTTCCCAAGCGTTCGCGAAAGCGGATATGCGTACTTTACGTCCAATCATTACGGATTTAAGCCCGGAAATGTTTACGATTTAACCGATATGTGGCTTTGGATTGCAGAGGACGTTTTGGATTCGGGCAATTTGCAGATTGACTGGGTCGGCGCGCGGAAAGACGGAACGGCGGCATTTGTCCTGATGAATCAGTCGGACGAAGATGTGACCACAACCGCAACACTCGGTGAAAAGGTAGGCGCGTACAACGGCGCGGCTACAGTGTATGACAAAGACGGCAACCGTTCGGATATTGCGGTTACTGACGGAAAATTCACCGTAACGGTTCCCGCAAAATGCGTTGTGACGGTTGCGATAAATGCGGACAGCGTGAAAGCGCCTGCTTACGCGGCATTTGATTACACCCTTTCGGGAACGGACATCAACACCGAATCGACCTGCTTCGACCACGGAAACGGCAAAGCGATTGTTTTGCAGCTGACGCCCGAGAACTATTATGCATATGTTTATGTAACAAACAAGCCTGCCGAAGTGAAAGAGGTTAAGCTCATTTACACTGCAGGCGGCGAAACACAGGAACTGACGACAAGCGCATATCCGTATGAGTTTATCGTAAAGGTTTCCGACCCGGCGCAGAGCTTTAAATACGATTTGGAGCTGACCGGCGTTGACGGAAAGGTGACAAAGGTAACGGGCGGCACAATTAAACCGTTAAATTAAAGAAATAAAATTTGTTTTGAAATTTTCCGGGTATTTCTCTGTCTCTATAAAAAAGCCGTGCACTTTGTGCGCGGCTTTTTTTCTTATTTATCACACGGCTTTCTTTAATGCATACAAAGAGAACAGCAAAACAATTGCTTCGCAAACCACAATCGAAAGCCAAACGCCCGTCATGCCCAAAAGGGCGGAAAGCAGAAATGCGCAGGGCACAATTACCAAAATACCGCGGCACAGCGAAATGAAAAAGCCGTATTTCGGGCGGTCAACCGCCGCTGTGTATGCGCAAACGAAAATGTTTATGCAGGAAAATAAAAACGAAAGAAAATAAATGTGCATGCCCTGCACGGTCATCTCGGTCAGGCGGGCATTGTTTTCTGCATTAAACAGACTTGTAATGGGTTCGGCAAACAGGTTCAGCACCAGAAGAAACAAGAGGGCAAAGGCCTCGCAGGTTATTATTCCAAGGCGAACGGTCTGCCGAATTTGATTTTTGTTTCCCGCGCTTAACGCTTTGCTGAAAATCGGCTGACAGCCGTTTGCAATGCCGTTAAACACCGATATCAGCACCATGGCAATGTTTGCAATAACGCCGTATGCCGCAACGCCCGTGTTCCCTGCAAGACGCAGAATAATTAAATTAAACACCACCATCACAATGCCGCTCGAAAGCTCGGTAATCAGGGCGGAAACGCCGAGCGGACACACCGCGGCAAGGGTTTTGGGATTTAGGGCGCCGAACCGCAGTTCGAAAGTGTTGTTTCCTTTTATAAAAGGGCGGGAGAGCACAGCAAGGCTGATAACCGGCGAAACCGCCGTTGCCAATGCTGCGCCGAAAATGCCCATTTTC
>CAKSHV010000085.1 GCA_934457515.1 uncultured Clostridia bacterium | reverse complement strand
TAAAACGGTTATTCTTCGCAACCGCTTTAACGGTTGCTCCGCGGAAATGTCCAACAACTTCCGCTCCCGTTTCACACTCTCCCCAAACCCGAATTTCCTTGTTTCGCTGAAACACCATGGAATCTGTAAATAAAAATGCCGGACGCATGTGCTAATCTCCCTTCAGGAACTTTTTTCGCAAAGTTTCAAGTACTTTCTTTTCAATTCGGGAAACCTGCACCTGCGATACGCCCAGGCGATCTGCAATCTGCTGCTGTGTCTCCTCTTTAAAGTACCTTAATAATATCACTTTTTTATCCCTGTTGTCAAGAGAATCCAGCAATTCTTTTAAAAAAATACGTTCTAAAGTTTTTTCCTCATCTCCGCTCGTATCCTTAATTTTATCAATCACATAGGTGTCGTCCTCGTCATGCTTTTCGTAAAGCGAACGGCAAGGCTGCACCGCGTCTAAGGCAGACACAACATCTTCTGCCGAAATGCCCGTTTCACTGCTGATTTCGTTAACTGTAGGCGACCGCCCCAGCTGCTTTTTCAATTTATCCTGCGCATAATTGATTTTCACGGCATTTTCTTTTATGCTGCGCGACACTTTTATCATGCCGTCGTCCCGAAGATGCCGCTTGATTTCGCCCATAATCATGGGCACGGCGTAAGTCGAAAATTTATAACCCGTACTTTCGTCAAAATTGTTTACCGCTTTAATCAGCCCGATACAGCCGATTTGCACCAAATCCTCGTATTCGGTGCCGCGCCCAACAAATCGTTTTGCCACCGAGTGCACAAGCCCCATGTTTTCTTCCACGCGCTTTTCGTTTTGTAAATTGTTCATTCCCTATTTCCCAGCGCCTTGCGCATAATGACTTTTGTGCCCTCGCCCACTTCGGAAATCACATCCACCATGTCCATAAACGATTCCATGACCGTAAACCCCATGCCCGACCGCTCAAGCTCGGGCTGGGAAGTATACATCGGCTCGCGCGCCTTTTCCACGTCCGCAATGCCGACGCCCTTGTCGCGCACCGTAATTTCCAAATTGTTGTTTTCATATGTAGCGGTCATGGTCACCACACCGTCCGTGCCGCGGTATCCGTGAATAATGGCATTGGTTACCGCCTCGGAAACGGCGGTTTTTATGTCGCAAAGTTCTTCGATTGTCGGGTCTAAATCAGTTAAAAACGCCGCAATTACCTGTCTTGCCAGCCGCTCGTTTTCTCCGATTGCAAGAAATTTAATTTCTATATTGTTTCTCATGTTCCTCTCCATTCCGCCGCGCCAAATGCGGCAAATATCTTATCGGCAGTAAAAGTTTACGTTGCCGTACCGCACACGGTTTTAATCGCTTTATCCATCGATTCGTAAATGGGAATAATCTTGTGCAGTCCCGAAACGTTAATAATCCGCTCGACAGCAGGCTTTGCGCCCGCAATAAACACACTTCCGCCAAGCTCTTTTATAAGCTTGTATCTGCCGAGCATAAGCCCCACACCCGAGCTGTCCATAAAATCAAGCTTGCTTAAGTCAAACACCACATTTTTAACGGGTTTTTCGCGGATTGCCCTGTCGATTTCCGACCGCATAAGCCCCACATTGTGGTGGTCCATATCCCCCGTCACCGAAACCGCAAGCGTATTGTTGATCATTTTTAAAAGCATATACTCACCCTTTCTTTCCATTACAGCATAACGGATTTTATGCGCGTTTTTGGTAAAAAAAAGTCGTAAACCAAATAAAAGTTTACGACTTTTTTCGCGCACGGAATAAAAAATGCCGAACTTTATCGGCACACAAAAAAAGAGGCACATAAAATGCGCCTCCTTTTTTATTAAAATTCAGATATTATATTTTCGTTTTCCAGCCATGCCATCATGTTTAAAGAAAGCAGATTCCAGTTTTGGAAACCGGGGTTGTTCACACCCTCGCCGGTATCGGGATGATAATATTCATGCAGTTCGCCGCACCGCTCAATATCGTCGGCAAACAGGCGAACGGTTTTTTCCGCAAGGTCTTTTGCCTCGCTTTCAAATCCGTAGTTCACAAAGCCTTTAAACACCATGTAATTCGAAATACCCCAAATCGGTCCCAGCCAGCAGGACGGGTTGCCCGACTTGATAATGGCATACATCTTTTCGGATTTTCCAAGCGTGCGCACCCCGAAGTTTGCGTAAAATGTGTCGGCACGCAGATAGTGCTTCACCATGCGCGCTGCCTGCTCTTTTGTGGCAATGCCCGCCCACATGGCAAGGAAGCCCGACCACACGTCAATGCGCTGAATCAGTGTGTTCCAGTGGCGCGGACAGCCGGCATGCAAGGGCTTTTCGGGGTCAACCGGCAGCAAGTTCAGGTCGGCACTGTAATAAAAACCGTCGCGCTCGTCCCAGCATTTGTCACGGATTGCAAGTTTTAAGTGCTCTGCCTCATCGGTATACCTTTTTTCATCGTCCTCCATTCCAAAGGTTTTGCAAAGATACGCCGCCGCCAAAAGTTCTTTGTACATAAAGCAGTTTAAATAAATCGACGCCGAGCTTTTTTCGGGACGGTAGAATGTGCACGGGTCGTTGTCCACACCGATTGCCGCGTCCGAATACCAAAAATAAAGACCGCTTTCGTGCTTAAAATTGTTTATGTAGTAATCTACAAATTTTTTCAAAGCGCTCATACCGCCGGACAGCCACTCGGATTCACCGCTGTTTTTCACAATAAACGCGGCGTGCTGCGCAAGACAAGGCTTGTGCATGTTAAACCTTTCATTTTCCGGCTTACCTAAAAATTCACGCATGCCGTCATGAATCATGATAGGCACTCTGCCAAATTCATCCTGCATGTCCAAAAAATTCAGAATGCAGCCTTTTTCATATTCGGAATACTGATCCGTAATGCCCTCCATGTCGTTTAACTGGCAAAGCGCAATGTCGGTCAGCCAGCTGTCCCAGTCCCAAAGCTGCTGAGAATACACACTGCCCGGCACAATAAAACGGTGATTTAATTTATTTCCCGTCGGTTCGCGCAGCATTTTCGTAAAATTGTTCTTTGCGTAATCAATAATTTTTCTTTCTTTTTCTGTGTAAGCCATATCAAACTCTCCTTATTTTACCCTTATATCCACCACTCCGGCGTAAGTTCGCCGAGGGTTACTACTCTGTCTTTCTCAAAATCAAGCATAATCTGAACGTTTTTATAATCCATAGGCATTATCTGCGACATCAGTTCTCTGCAAGCACCGCAGGGCGGCATTGCCTTTTCGTCCCGGTTTACCGCAATTACACGCCGAAAACGGCTTTCTCCGTTGGTAATCATATTAAAAAGCGCATTTCTTTCTGCGCAAATACCAAGTGTGCACGCGCCGTCTATGCAAACGCCGGTGTAAATTCTGCCCGATTCCGATTCAATCGCTGCCGCAACGCCGCCCGCTTCCACAATGTCAGACACCTTTCGCGGATTTAACACACTTTTTGCGGCGCGGTACAGCTCTTCCCATATCTTTTCCAAATTTGCACCTCCCTTATGGTTCATTTTACCATAAAAAACATGCTCTGTAAAGAAAAATTCCCGCTTTTGCGGGAATTTTATTTTTAAAGTTTAGATAAGCTTTCCAAAACCTTGTCTAACATTTCCTGATATTTAACGCCCTTTTGGCGCTCTTCCTCAACCAAATGTGCAGGTGCTTTTGCGGTAAAGCCGGGATTGTTTAACTTGCCCTGAACGCGCTTAACCTCAGCCTCTAAATGTTCTTTCTCTTTGGTCAGGCGCTCACGTTCTTTCTCAATGTCTACCAAGTCGCCCACGGGCAGGTAAATGGTTGCACCGTCCGACACAACCGAAACGGTGTTTTCCGAAACCTCATCCGAAACAAACTCGATTTCGGACGCACTCGCCAACTTTTTATAGAAATTCTCGCCGAGAGCAAAAATATCCTTCGCGTCGGTTTTGATGTAAAGCTTTGCTTTTCTTGAAGGCGGAACATTCATCGACGCGCGAGTGTTGCGGATTGCCTTAATCGCGCTCATAATCATGGTCATTTCCTTATCCTCTTTGTCAAAGCAAAGGGCTTCGTTATATTTCGGCCAGTCAGCGCGCATAATGGTTTCGCCCTCATGCGGCAAATGCTGCCAGATTTCTTCGGTAATGAAAGGCATAAACGGATGCAGAAGAATCAGTGTGTTAGACAAAACATACACCAAAACCTGCTGTGCCGCTTTATTGGTCTTGTCCTCATCTTCATAAAGGCGCGGCTTAACCAACTCGATATACCAATCACAGAAATCGTCCCAAATAAAGTCGTACAGCTTGGAAACCGCAACGCCAAGCTCGAATTTATCGATATTCTCGGTCACATCGCGAACCAATTTGTTAAACTTATTTAAAATCCACTTGTCCTCTAAACAAAGCTCCGCATTAGACGGCAATTCAGCCTTGTCGATATTTAAATTCATCAGAACAAAGCGGGACGCATTCCAGATTTTGTTTGCAAAGTTTGCGCTTGCCTGCACACGCTCGTCATAATAGCGCATATCATTTCCCGGGGAATTACCGGTAGCGAGCGTAAAGCGCAGCGCGTCGGCGCCGTATTTGTCGATAACCAGCAGCGGGTCAACGCCGTTGCCCAAAGATTTAGACATTTTTCTGCCCTGGCTGTCGCGCACGATACCGTGAATAAACACGTGCTTAAACGGTGCTTTGCCGGTGTGTTCCAGGCCGGAAAATACCATTCTTGCAACCCAGAAGAAAATAATATCATAACCCGTAACCAATGTGCTGGTGGGATAGAATTTCTTTAAATCATCTGTGTTATCGGGCCAGCCGAGCGTGGAGAAAGGCCACAGCGCCGAGCTGAACCAAGTGTCTAAAACATCGCTTTCCTGGCGCATGGGTTTGCCGCAGTCGGGGCAAACGGCAACGTCTTCTTTGGAAACCACCATTTTGCCGCACGCGTCGCAATAGTATGCGGGAATACGGTGACCCCACCAAAGCTGTCTTGAAATACACCAGTCGCGCACATTTTCCATCCAACCCAAATACGTTTTGGAAAAACGCTCGGGAATAAACGAAACAGTGCCGTTTTTAACAACCTCAACGGCAGGTTCTGCCAAAGGTTTCATTTTTACAAACCACTGGCGGGACGTAATCGGTTCAACCGTTGTGCCGCAGCGGTAACAAGTGCCGACATTATGCACATGCTTTTCGATTTTAACAAGGTAACCTTGCGCCTCTAAATCGGCAACAATTTGTTTTCTTGCCTCATAGCGGTCAAGCCCCTGATATTTTCCGCCGTTTTCGTTGATTTTTGCCTCATCGTCCAGCACTTTAATGATGGGAAGATTGTGGCGCTGTCCAACCTCGAAATCGTTCGGGTCGTGCGCAGGGGTAATTTTAACCGCGCCGGTACCGAAATCTTTTTCAACATATTCGTCCGCAACAACCGGAATTTCTCTGCCGGTCAGCGGCAAAATCAGCATTTTGCCAACCAAGTTTGTATACCGCTCATCATCGGGATGAACCGCAACGGCAGTATCGCCGAGAAGCGTTTCGGGGCGGGTGGTTGCAATTTCAACATATTCATTTTCCGCGCCCTTGACGGGATAGCGGATATGCCAGAAATTGCCCTCCTGCTCTTCATATTCAACCTCTGCGTCCGAAAGTGCGGTTGTACAGTGCGGACACCAGTTAATAATGCGGTCGCCTCTATATATTAAACCCTTGTTATACAGGTTAACAAACACTTCTTTAACGGCTTTCGAGCAGCCTTCGTCCATGGTAAAACGCTCGCGCGACCAGTCGCAGGACGAGCCTAATTTTTTCAGCTGATTGATAATCGTTCCGCCGAATTTCTTTTTCCATTCCCAAACAAGGTCCAAAAACTTTTCTCTGCCCAAATCGTGGCGGGTTAAGCCCTGCTCTTTTCTTAAAACCTCTTCCACCTTAATCTGGGTCGCAATGCCCGCATGGTCGGTTCCGGGAACCCACAGCGCTTCATAGCCCGAAAGGCGCTTATAGCGGATTAAAATATCCTGCAGCGTTTCGTCAAGTGCATGCCCCATGTGCAGCTGACCCGTTACGTTCGGGGGCGGAATAACAATGGTATACGGCTCTTTTTTTGACTTTGCGTCTGCCTTAAAATAGCCGTTTTTCTCCCATGTTTCATATAGTCTGCCTTCAATCTCTTTCGGATTGTAGGATTTATCCAAATTTTCGTATTTACTCATGTTTAATCTCTGCTTCCTTTCCGTCTTTCAGTACCTTAAAAAATATGCGCGCATACGAGCCCATGGCGTAAAACGCCGAAATGACCGCAATGCATGCAAGGGTGGTTGCCACACCGCAAAGCTCCATTTGCGGGAATTTGAAACGAAGGACAAACACCACCACGGCGGTTAAGTAAAACACAACGGTTGCGATTTTGCCGGAGGCGTTCGCCTTCACAACGACTCGGTGCTTAAGCAGCACAAACGTGCCGACGCCCATGGAAAGCTCTTTAATCATAAGCAGCAAAACCAGCCACAGCGGTATAAGGTCTGCCGCATACAGGCAGATAAACACCGTAAACTGCACCAATTTGTCCGCCAAAGGATCCAAAACCGTGCCGAGCTTGGTTACCATATTAAATTTTCGCGCAATGAACCCGTCGAGCACATCTGTCAGTCCGGACAAAAGCAAAAGGCAAAATGCCGCATAGTAATGC
>CAKSHV010000084.1 GCA_934457515.1 uncultured Clostridia bacterium | reverse complement strand
GCGCTTGACTGCGGAAATGACGCCGATTAACAAGCCAAAAATGACGCCGAAAATCAAACCAGGCAAGCCAATGGAAATCGAGTTTGGCAGACGTTCGTTTATAAACGCAGTCACATCTCGGGCGTTAAGAATGGATTTGCCGAAATTACCATGAAGCACAATATTCGTGATCCAGTTCCAATACTGCACAAGGAGCGGATCGTTCAATCCATATTCGTCGCGATATGCCTGAATTTCTTCCGCTGTCGCAGAGTCGCCCAGCGCAATGGTCGCCGGATCGCCCGGCAAAAGCTGCATAACCATAAACGTCAGCAGCGAGACCAGAAAAATCAGGAACACGGATATGGCGATTTTCTTTGCAATGTATTCTTCGCCGCAGTGAAGAACAAGGGTGTATAAATAGGGGTCTTCCGCATTCCAGGAATGAATGTTTGGAATTTCTTTATGTAAGGTCTGATTTTTGGCGGAAATCTCTTCGCTCAGCACTTCGCTGCCGTCCTTGTCCAAAAGGGTGACCGCGCAGGTTTCGTTTCCTTCAACAAACGTAAAATCAATTTCCAAAACACCGTCTTTATAGTCGTTTTCAAGTCCCGCGCGGACAAAGAAATCCTCCACGCGAACCTTGTCGCGGGCGGTTAAATATACATCGCGGAAAATACCCGAAAGACGGTAAAAATCCTGATCCTCCAAATACGAGCCGTCGCACCATTTCAAAACAACGGCGCGCAGATTGTTGCGTCCCTTTTTTAAATACGGGGTAAGGTTAAAGGTTGTGGGGCAGTGCGGCACCTTTGAAAATCCGAGTTCTTTGCCGTTAACAAAGAGGTAGAAAAAGGAGTCCACACCCTCAAAGGTTACAAAAATATCTTTGCCTTCAAAATGTTCCGGCAGAAAAAAGTCGGTTGAATACACACCGCACGGGTCATCATCCGGAACATACGGATAGGTCATGGGGTAGGGATACTCCACATTTGCATACTGCGGAATGTCATAGCCGTACATCTGCCAGTTCGAGGGCACGGGCAGCACGTCCCAGTCTTCGGTTTCTGCCTCTCCGATGTTCTTCGGCACGTCCGCAAAACGGTCAAAATAGGTAAAATCCCAGTTTCCGTTTAAAAGAAAATACCGCGCGGAATAGGATTTGTTGTTTTCTTCCGCGTCTTTTTGGTTTGTGTAAGGAATGTAGTAGCATTTTGTTTTTTCAGCCCCTTTGCTTTGCACTTCGGGGTTTTCAAAATCGCGTCTTGTCATAAAGTGCTCCTTATCTGCCGCTTGTGCGGCTTTTTTTGCTTTTATTATACAATAGGAAACAAAATTTGTAAATATAAAAATCGTATATCGCCGGGGTGAAAGAATATGAATATATTCCAAATGCGCTGTAAAATCCGTTTTTTTCGGCGTGCGGCAAAAAATATAGATAATTTTTTATTAAAATTTCAAAAAATGTCTTGATTTTTTTCAGATTTAGTATATAATATATAAGATAAAATAGGTATGCGGAAAGGAGAGGCAATATGAATTACCACAGCACCAGAGATAAATCGGTTGAAGTTTCGTCCTGCGAGGCTATTATTAAAGGACTTGCGCCGGACGGAGGACTTTTTGTGCCGGATACGATACCTTGCCTTTCGGAGGAGGAGATTGCGTCGCTGCCCGACTTAAGCTACACCGAGCGCGCGGTTGCAATTCTCAGTAAATTTTTAACCGACTATACGGAAAAAGAAATTTCGGACTGCGTTTCAAAGGCATATACAAAAGAAAAGTTCGGAACGGACACCATTGCCCCCGTTTATAAATTAAACGGAAAAGAATATATTTTAGAGCTTTGGCACGGTCCGACTTGCGCATTTAAGGATATGGCACTGCAGATTCTGCCGCACCTTTTGGTAACGGCACTGCACAAAACCGGCGTGAAAAAGGAAATCGTGATTTTGGTTGCCACATCGGGTGATACCGGAAAAGCAGCACTCGAGGGATTCCGCGATGTTGCGGGCACGAGAATCAGCGTGTTTTACCCGTCGGACGGCGTGTCGAAAGTGCAGAAACTGCAAATGGTAACGCAGAAAGGCAACAATGTGAATGTAACCGGCGTGAACGGCAATTTTGACGATGCACAGACCGGTGTGAAGAAGATTTTTACCGACGCGGAATTTGCGCGTCTTGCGGGAAATCACGGCTTTATGCTGTCGTCCGCAAACTCCATTAACTGGGGCAGACTTGTTCCGCAGATTGTGTACTACTGGGCAGCTTACGCTGAGATGTGTAAAGCGGGCGAGATTGCAATGGGGGATAAAGTAAATATCGTGGTGCCCACAGGCAATTTCGGCAACATTTTAGCAGCTTACTATGCTTCTAAAATGGGACTGCCGGTAAATCGGTTCATTTGCGCGTCGAATGAAAATAACGTGCTGACCGATTTCATCAACACAGGCGTGTATGACAGAAACCGCGATTTTCACTGCACCATTTCCCCGTCGATGGACATTTTAATTTCCAGCAATTTAGAGCGTCTTTTGCACCATGCATCGGGCGGAAATGCCGAAGAAACGGCGGCATATATGAAAGCGCTTTCCGAAACGGGACGGTATGAAGTTTCCGATTCGATTAAGGCATTTTTGAAAGCAAACTTCAGCGCGGGTTTTGCAGATGACGCAAAAACCAAGGAAACCATCCGCCGTGTGTTTGAAGAAGACGGCTATATTATGGACACTCACACCGCGGTTGCCAAAGCGGTTTACGACAAATATAAAGAAGAAACCGGCGATGAAACCAAAACCGTCATCGCGTCCACCGCAAGTCCGTTTAAATTCAGCGGCAGTGTTATGGAGGCGCTTGACGGTGACGACAGCGAGGTGTTCGGCACAGACGAGTTTACCATTTTAAGCGAGCTGAGCGAAAGAACGGGGCTTGAAATCCCTGAGTCGCTGGCAAAGCTGAAAGACGAAACGGTTCTGTTTGACGTAACATGTGAAAAAGACGATATGGAGCAGGTTGTGAAAGACTTTTTGCGCATGTAATATCGGAACTTTAAAATCGGAAAGGAGAAACGCGGCGATTGATTTATGCATTGTCTGACCTGCATTTAACCTTTCAGGTCGAAAAGCCGATGGATGTTTTCGGCAGCAGCTGGGAAAACTATGTGGAGCGCATGGAAAAAAACTGGCGTGAAACGGTGAAAGAAACCGACACGGTTTTAATTCCCGGCGATGTTTCATGGGCAACCTATCTGGAGCAGGCGGAAAAGGATTTTCGGTTTATCGATTCTCTGCCCGGCACAAAATATATTTCCAAAGGCAACCATGATTACTGGTGGGAAACGGTGACCAAAATGAATGCTTTTTTGGATGCATACAAATTTTCCACGCTGCATTTTGTGCACAACAGTGCATTTGAAGCGGAAAACGTTGTTGTCTGCGCGACAAAGGGATTTGATAAAGACACCGAGGAGCGGCTTAAAAACCGCGAGCTGATTCGCCTTGAAAACTCCATTTTGGCAGGAAAAAAGCTTTCGGAAGAAAAGCCGATTATCGTTATGCTGCATTATCCGCCGTTTTATAAAAACGGTGCGCCGATTACCGAAATTACAGACTTGCTTGAAAAATATGGGGTAAAAACCGTTATTTTCGGGCATATTCACAACGATAATCACGCATGTCCGATAAATGAAGTGCGCGGCGGCGTGCATTATATGCTGGTTTCGTGCGACAGAATAGATTTTTCGCCCGTAAGGGTTGCAATAAATGAAAAGTTGTGTTATAATACCGATTGACTGCGAAAGCAACAGGCAATTCGGAACGAAGGCGTTTAAATACGCGCTGCTGTTCTTTATAAAATAGATACTATTTTAGAAAACTTTACGAAAAGTAAGTTTAGGAGGAAAACGAATGAGTGCAAAGTTAGTAAAAAAAGAAGGCTATACGGTTGATTTTGAAATTACCGTTTCGCCCGAGAAATTTGAAGAAGGTATGCAGAAGTCTTACATAAAGAACCGTAAACAAATCATGATTCACGGTTTCCGCAAAGGTAAGGCTCCCAGAAAGTTTATAGAAAAATTATACGGCGAGGCAATTTTTTATGAAGATGCCGTAAACGAACTGCTTCCCGAAGTATATCCCGAGGCAGTTGAAGAATTAAAATTAGACCCCGTATCCCGTCCCGAAATCGACATTAAAGAAATCGGAACCGGCAAGGATTTGGTGCTGACCGTTAAGGTTGACGTAACGCCTGAGGTTAAGCTTCCCGAATACAAGGGTATTAAAGTTGAAAAAACCGTCTATACTGTTACAGACGACGAAGTTGACGCTGAATTAAAACAGATGCAGGAAAGAAATGCAAGAATGATTACCGTTGAAGACAGAAATGCAGAAAACGGCGACATTGCAAACATTGACTACGAAGGCTCTGTAGACGGCGTTCCGTTTGACGGCGGCAAAGCAGAAGGACACGATTTGGAATTAGGTTCCGGTTCGTTTATCCCCGGCTTTGAAGAGCAGATTGTCGGCATGAAGACCGGCGAAGAGAAAGACATTTCGGTTAAATTCCCCGAAGAATATCATGCAGAGGACTTAAAGGGAAAAGACGCAATCTTTAAAATTAAGCTGAACAAAATTCAGAAAAAAGAAGTTCCCGAGCTGGATGACGAGTTTGCAAAAGATGTCAGCGAGTTTGACACTCTGAAAGAATTAAAAGAAGACATTAAGAAAAAGGCGCAGGAAAGAAAAGACAGACAGTCTGAAAACGAGCTTGAAAACAAGGTTGTTGAAGAGATTGTAAACGGCATGGAAGTTGATGTTCCGCCCGCAATGATTGAGGACAGAACACGCTCGCTGATTCAGGACTTTGATATGCAGCTGCGTCAGCAGGGCATGTCCCTTGATTTGTATGCAAAATACACCGGCATGACACCCGATTCTTTGCAGGCAAACTTCAAAGGTCAGGCGGAAACTTCGGTTAAAAGCTCGCTTGCATTAGACGAAATCGCAAAGGCGGAAAAAATCGAAGCAACCGACGAAGAAGTGGAAGAAGAATTAAAGAAACTGGCTGAAGCATACAACATGGAGCTTGACAAGATTAAGGAAATCATGAAATCGCAGATGGATTCCTTCAAGGCAGAGTGCGTAACGCGCAAAACCATTAAGTTCTTGGTTGACAATGCAAAAGTGAAAGAAGTAAAACCGGAAGATAAGAAAGCGGCAAAGAAACCGGCTGCAAAGAAAGCAACAACCAAAAAAGCTGCAGAAGACGGCGAAGAAAAGAAGCCCGCGGCAAAGAAGACAACCGCAAAGAAGACAACAACAAAGAAAGCCGCAGCAGACGGTGAAGAAAAGAAACCGGCAGCAAAGAAAACAACGACCAAAAAAGCTGCAAAGAAAGATGAAGAGAAATAAAAAATGAACGGACGGAAGGTAGACAAATTGTGTGCCTTCCGACTGTCTTTATCTGAAAGTAAGGAGGAATATCGGTATGACAGACCATTTTATGAGCCTGGTTCCCATGGTTGTGGAGCAAACCAGCCGCGGCGAACGCTCGTATGACATTTATTCAAGACTTTTAAACGACAGAATCATCTTCTTAAGCGAAGAAGTGAACGATACAACGGCAAGTTTAGTGGTTGCACAGCTCTTATTCTTAGAGGGCGTTGACCAGGAAAAAGATATTAGTTTATACATCAACAGCCCGGGCGGGTCCATCACGGCCGGTATGGCGATTTACGATACCATGAATTATGTAAAATGCGATGTTTCGACCATTTGCGTCGGCATGGCGGCAAGCATGGGTGCATTTCTGCTTTCGGCGGGTGCAAAAGGCAAGCGCTATGCGCTTCCGAACAGCGAAATTATGATTCATCAGCCGCTGGGCGGCACCCAGGGTCAGGCGTCCGACATTAAAATTCATGCGGACAGAATTATCCGTATCCGCGATAATTTAAATCAGATTTTAAGCGACGTTACCGGTCAGCCGTTAGATATTATTCAGCGCGACACCGAGCGTGACAACTTTATGTCCGCCAAAGAAGCAATGGATTACGGCTTGATTGACAAGGTAATCACCAGAAAATAATCCTTGCTTTTATAGCGGGGAAAGTGCGGCTTTTTCGCACAATAGCAGGTTGGTAAAAGGAGGGAAAGGCATGGCGAAAGACGAAAAAGGAACCATTCGGTGCTCATTCTGCGGCAAAACACAGGACCAGGTTATGCGGCTTGTGTCCGGCCCCGGCGTGTACATTTGCAACGAGTGTATCCAGATTTGCGCCAATATTATATTTGAAGACGACGAATTAACCGTTCCTGCAAAAGAAGAAAAAACAGAGGGCATTCCCACACCGTCCGACATATGCAACGCTTTAGACGAATATGTCATCGGTCAGCGCGATGCAAAGCGTGCGCTTGCCGTTGCGGTGTATAATCATTATAAACGTTTGGAAAGCTTAAACGAACCGCAGGCAGACGGCGGCGTGGAGCTGCAAAAAAGCAACATTTTGCTGTTCGGACCGACCGGTTCGGGCAAAACGCTCTTGGCGGCAACGCTTGCTAAGGTTTTGGATGTTCCGTTTGCCATTGCAGACGCAACCAGCCTGACCGAGGCGGGCTATGTGGGCGAAGATGTGGAAAACATTTTGTTAAAGCTCATTCAGGCTGCCGACTATGATATGGAGCGTGCGGAAAGGGGCATTATTTATA
>CAKSHV010000083.1 GCA_934457515.1 uncultured Clostridia bacterium | reverse complement strand
CAGCAATCCGCCCGCAACCGAACATTTCTGCAGCAAAACGCCCTTTGTTTTCTGCTCGTTTGTTTGCGCCTCCAAACTGTGCTTTAGCCGTTCAATGCAAGCCTCTATCTGCTTTTTCTGCGACTGCGCGTCGGTTTTTCCAAGCACATGTCCAAGTTCGCACAATACGGAAAGCGCATCGGCATTTAAATCGGGGAGTTTTTTTAATTCCTCTTCCCAAACTTCTCCCGCACCGCCTGAAATTTTAGCTGAAACCGATTCAAAAAAGGTGCGTGCACTCCCGGCAAAAGGCACACAATTTTTTAACGTTTTGTCTAAATAATCCATGGAAAAATGCATGTCCTCTTTTAAAAACGAAAGGGCATGAACAAAGCCCTCCGTAAGCCTCATGCCTCGCTTCATGGCTGCATTTTCCGAAAATCCCGCCATGGCGGCGGCAAACAGAACCAAAATTCCGCCCGCTATTTTAAGTGCACCCATGAACTCACCTCTTTTTCTTTGTTTAAAATAACCGCCGTGTCAAACGCATGCCAGTTTGAAAACCGCGCTTTAAAATCCGAAAGGTCAAAGCCGTGAAATGTGGTTATGATGTGCACGCCGCACTTTAAAATTTCCAAAATTGCCCTGCCGTCTTCGTCTGTTCCGATTTCATCGGTTACAATAATATCGGGGTTCATGGTGCGAAGCAGCATGTTCATGCCGCTTACCTTCGGGCAAAGGCGCAAAACATCGGTGTTTTGCCCAATGTCAAACACCTCTTTCCCTTCTGAAATCGGCGCAATTTCGCCCCGCTCGTCCGCAACCGAAATTTTAAAACCAAAATCGGAATAAAGCCGCGCTAAGTCGCGCAGGAATGTTGTTTTGCCGCAGTTTGGCGGTGAAAGAATCACAATATTTTCCCCTTTTCCGTTCAGCGACTTAAAAAAAGGATAGGCAAACCCTTTCACTTCGCGCGCGATGCGGAGATTGATGCCGGTAATATCGCAAAGGCGCACAATTTTGCCGTTTTCAACCACACACCTGCCGCAAAGCCCCGCGCGGTGACCGCCGGCAAGCGTTAAAAATCCATTTTTAATTTCTTCCTGCAGCGCATAAACCGAATGGCTGCAAAGGGAAGAAAAACAGTTCTCTATCATCTGCTTATCCGCAAAAATCGGCAACCGCACTGTTCCTGTTTTGCATAAAACCGCAATGTCTTTGTCCAATCGGAGCCGAATTTCCTGAACATAAGGCAGCTTGTCTGCTGCCGCGCTCACCTCAATCGGCAGATATTTTTCGAGCATTTTGAAATCCCCCTCTTTTGTGTCTTTGCTAAACTATATGCTTTTGGTTTTGTTTTTATGCAAAAAAATAAAGACCGAAAACATATGTTTTCAGTCTTTATCTTGAGATAAAAGTTTCATTCAATCTAAGATCGCTTATATATGAAATATAAAGCTCCCCGACATTCCTTACGCTTTTACTACATTGGATGCCTGAGGACCCTTTGCACCTTCGCTAACATCAAATGTTACTTCCTGGCCTTCCTCTAAGGACTTGTAGCCATCCATTGCGATAGCGGAGAAATGTACGAATACATCAGTGCCGTCTTCGCTTTCGATGAAGCCATAGCCTTTTTCAGCATTAAACCATTTTACCTTACCTTTTGCCATTCCTGTTTCATTCCTTTCCTACAGTAAAACAAGTACTGCTATTCCGTGCTTTTGCACATCTAAATAATAACATAAACAGATAGTAATGTCAAGTATTTTTTTATTTTATTTCCGCCGCGGTGCGTTTGTTTGCGGTAAAGAAAATCCGTTCTTCATTCGTTTTCGGCGCGTCAAACGTGTCTTCGCCGAAAACGCAAACGTTTGTAAATCCCGCCTGTTTTAAAAGCGAAACAATTTCATCTGCCTCATACATGCGCTCGGTATGCTCTTCATAAAAGCGCGTGTAGGTTTTTCCCCCGTCTTTGGTCACAAAAAAGTTTAAAATAAAGTGCACAAACGGGTCGTCCTGCTCGTTTTCCCAAACCGAAAAAACATCCTCTGTTTCACGGATAAACGTTTCGGTGCCGATGATGTTTTTAAGCTTATAAACCGAGTTGATGTCAAACACCAAAAGTCCGCCGTACTCCAAATAGTTTTCGCAAAGGCGGAACATTTGAAGCAGTTCTTTTGGGCTTTGTATGTAATTTACGCTGTCAAGCAGGCAGCAAATCGCATCAACCGTGCCGTAGAGTTCAAATTCGGTCATGTCCTGATTTAATAGCAGAACCTCTTCCCCGCACTTTTCGCGCGCCACATTTAACATGTCCGCCGAAGCGTCAAGCGCAATCATGTCATAGCCGTGTTTTAAAAATCGTTTGGTCATGTTCCCGGTGCCGCAGGCAAGCTCTAACATTAAATGCGGTTTAAAAGTCATCTGCCTCTTAAAAATCTCCTCTAAATAGGAAAATGTGCGGTCATATGCCACATCGTCGGTCAGCGCGTCATACACTTCGGCAAAATTCCGATAAATTTTATCCTCCACGTTATGCCTGCTCCTCTCGGTCTTTCAGGCGTTTCAAAACCATTTCATAGCCGCCCGTTCCGTAGTTTAAGCATTTGGCAACACGGCTGATGGTTGCCGTGCTCGCGCCCGTGATTTCCGCAATTTCGTTATACGGCAGTTCAATGCTTAAAAGCTTTGCAACCTCTAACCGCTGACCCATGGCATGAATTTCGTTTATGGTGCACAAATCCTCGAAAAGCGCAGCATATTCGTCTGTTGTTTCTAAGGTCAAAAGCGCCTCGAACAGCGATTTTGTGTACTCCTTATTCAAACGTACCTTCATGAACCCATTCCTCTTTTCTATGCATAAAAAGCTATGTATTATTTACATTTTCTTCAGTCCCGCAAGCGCCGCCATTAAATTTTTGGTGCCAACGGTTTCGAATGCGACCGTCACTTTCGCGTCGCTGCCCGCGGGCAGAACCGAAAGAACGGTTCCCTCGCCGAACCGCGCGTGGCTCACCCTGTCGCCCGGCTTAAAATTCGTGTCCCCTGTTTTTCTTAGAGGGGATGTGTTTTTCATTGCCCCGCCGAACAGCGTGCTTGAAACCTTGGGCATTTCCGTATCCTGCTTTTTGCTTGCAAAATGCATGCCCGCTGCCGCTGCTCTGCGCGGCGGTTCTTCGCACACAATCAAGTCCTCGGGAATTTCCTCTATAAAGCGGGATTTCGGATTATGCGATGTGGAACCGTACAGCGTTCTGCTGTTGGCACAAAGCAGATACAGCTGTTCTTTCGCGCGGGTTACGCCCACATAGCAAAGCCGCCTTTCTTCTTCAATGCCCCCCTGCTCGGTTGCAGACATAACGGAGGGAAAAATGCCCTCTTCCATACCCGCAATGAACACAACCGGGAATTCAAGGCCTTTCGAGCTGTGCAGTGTCATCATGACCACTGCATCTTGGTCTTCATCATAATTATCAATATCGGAAATCAGCGAAATGCCGTCCAAAAAGTCGGAAAGCGTGCCTTCCGGCGTGTTGTCCTCAAACTCTTTCACAAGGCTCATAAACTCTTTTAAGTTTTCAATTCGGGTTTCCGCCTCGACCGTTTCTTCTGCCCGAAGCGCCTCTAAATAGCCCGAATGTTCAAGGATAAACGACACCAAATCCAAAACGGAGCTATCGTTTGCTTTTCCTCTGAAAGCACGCATCATTTTGCCGAATTTAATCAGCTTTTCGGCAGCCGAACGCAGGGTATCGTACTGAATGATATCGTCAATAACCGAAAGCAGATTTTTGTTTTCGGATGCGGCAATTGCCGCCATTTTTTCAACCGTTGTGTTGCCGATGCCGCGCTTCGGCTCGTTTATAATGCGGCGCACGCTCACATCGTCGCTTACATTGTTCACAGCGCGCAAATACGCGATTATATCCTTAATTTCTTTTCTGTCATAAAACTTAACGCCGGACAGCAGTCTGTATGGCACAGAGCGGCTTAAGAAAACTTCCTCCAATACGCGCGACTGCGCATTGGTGCGGAACAGCACAGCAATATCGCTGTAGTTTTTGCCCTCTGCTTTCAGTTTTTCAACAATGTCTGCAATTTTGTGCGCCTCGGCGTGCTGATGCTCAACCGTAATCAGCTTAACGGGCAAACCGTCCTTTTTGCCCGACCACAGCTTTTTGCTTTTGCGCTCTTTATTGTTTTTAATAATTTCGTTTGCAACGTCCAAAATTTGCGTGGTAGAGCGGTAATTTTGCTCAAGTTTAATGACTTTTGCGTTTTTAAACTGCTTTTCAAACTCCAAAATATTGGTAATATCCGCACCGCGGAACCGATAAATCGACTGGTCGTCATCGCCCACAACGCAAATATTTTTGTTTTTTTCCGCCAAAAGCGAAACCAAGCGGTACTGGCTGTGGGACGTGTCCTGGTACTCGTCAACCATGATATACAAAAACTTTCGCTGATAATAATCCAAAACATCGGGATTCTGCTCGAAAAGATGCACCGTTTCCACAATCAAATCGTCAAAGTCCACCGCGTTGTTTTTGCGAAGTTTTTGCTGATACAGCGCATAAATCTTTGCCAGCTGCTGCGTGTGGAACGCGCCCGCAGCCGCAGCGTTTTCCGCATAGGTTTTTGCGTCAATCATTTTGTCCTTTGCGGCGCTGATGTGGCTTAAAACGCTGTTTACGGCAAAAATTTTCTCACTGTAATTTAACTCTTTCAAAACCTCTTTCACAAGGGTTTTTTGGTCGGCGGTATCGTAAATGGTAAAGCCGGAATTGACGCCGACCCGCGCGCCATCCCGCATTAAAATACGCATACCGAGCGAGTGAAACGTGCTTGCCCACACGCCCTCACCCTCTGTGCCGAGGGCAGTTGATAAGCGGTCCTTCATTTCTTTTGCCGCCTTGTTGGTAAATGTTATGGCAAGAATGTTCCACGGATAAATGCCCGATTCAATCATGTGCGCAATGCGGTTGACCAAAACCGTGGTTTTTCCGCTGCCCGCGCCCGCAAGGATTAAAAGCGGACCCGATATGGTATTCACCGCCTCAAGCTGTTCTTTATTTAAATTGCTCAAAAAATCTCAACCTTTATGCTTTATTTTAAAATTTTCTTAAACGACTCGTAAGCCGCATCCCACGCAGCGGTATCCTCGGGAATGTATTCCTTAATCTCTTCGGAATTGCGGATAACCGCGCGGATTTCATGCAAATCTTTTACTTCACCCAAAGCGTATGCCTGCATCATTAAATTGCCGTAGCCTGTTGCTTCGGTCGGACCGGTGTGCACTTTTCTGCCCGTTGCATTTGCGGTGAACTGGCAAAGCATTTTATCTTTAATGCCGCCGCCCACAATGTTGACAGACGTGATTTTTCTGCCCGTTACTTTCTCGAGCCCCTCGATTGCGTAGCGGTATTTAAAAGCTAAGCTCTGCATAATGCAGCGCACGAACTGCCCCTGGTTTTCGGGCTCTGCCTGCCCTGTTTCACGGCAGAACGCCGCAATTTTTCCGGGCATGTCTTTCGGCGCCATAAACCGCTCTTCGTCAGGGTCAATAAAGGACAAAAACGGCTTTTCGGCACGTGCCAGTGTTTCAAGCTCGGCAAAGGATTTGCCTACGCCCCGTCTGTCCCAATGGCGCTTGCATTCCTGCACAAGCCAAAGACCCATAATGTTTTTTAAATAACGGATATTGCCGTCCGTGCCGCCCTCGTTGGTAAATTCCATGTCGGACAGAATCGGCTCTTTGGTTTCAATACCCAAAAGCGACCATGTGCCGCAGCTTATGTAAACAAAATCGTCACCCTCGGCGGGAACCGAAACAACCGCCGAAGCCGTATCGTGCGATGCAACCGCAACAACCGGAATTTCGCCGCAGCCCAGCTCGTCCGCAAGGGATTTAGACAGCTTGCCGATGACCGTTCCGGGCTTAACAATGTCGCACAAAATAGCGGGATTGATGTCAAAAGCCTCCAAAACATCTTTTGCCCAGGTGCGCTCTTTTGCATTTAACATCTGCGAAGTGCTCGCAATGGTATATTCGGTCTTTTTCACGTCGGTAAGCAAATAATTTAACAAATCGGGCACAAAAAGCATGGTGCTTGCCTGCTTATAAGGCACATAATTTTCAAGGCCGAACGCGTATAACTGAAACAGCGTGTTAAACTTAATAAACTGAATACCCGTTTTGGCATACAGCTCATCTTTACTCATCACATCAAACGCCTTTTCGGGCATTTCGTTTGTCATGGAATCGCGGTAGTGAACAGGATTGCCGATAAGGCGGCCCTTATCGTCCAAAAATCCCACATCAACACCCCATGTGTCAATACCAATCGAATCAATGTCCTTTTCGCCGCTGTTCACGCAGTTTAAAATTCCCTGCTTAATTTCGTAAAACAGGCGCAGAATGTCCCAGTGGAACACGCCCGCCGCCTCAACGGGGTCGTTGCTGAACCGATGCATTTCCTTTGCGGTCAGCTTTCCGTTTTCAATCGTTCCCAAAATGGCTCTTCCGGAGCTTGCTCCGAAGTCAAATGCCAGCATTTTTTTCATAATAATCTCCAATCTGTGCTGCTATTGCGCCCTTATATTCTAATCTTTTTTATTTCAAAGCAATTGCTTTTTTTGCGTTTTCTGCAATATTTGCAGCCGTTAAGCCGTAGCGCTCAAAAAGCTCGGCGGGCTTGCCGGATTTTCCGAACACATCTTTTGTGCCGACGCGCAAAACCGGAACGGGCATTTCTTCGCAAACAACCTCGGCAACCGCACTGCCTAAG
Organism: uncultured Clostridia bacterium; assembly: GCA_934457515.1. GTDB lineage: Bacteria > Bacillota > Clostridia > RGIG6154 > RGIG6154 > RGIG6154. The sequence goes on along the minus strand of CAKSHV010000083.1, from coordinate 2 downwards.
CC
>CAKSHV010000082.1 GCA_934457515.1 uncultured Clostridia bacterium | reverse complement strand
ATTTTATTACTGCTTGACCGAAACAAAATGCACGAAAACACGCGGATTGCAGCATTTAAAAGCATGACATTCAAGCGGCTGAATCGCATTTCGGACGCGTTTTCGGTGCTGTCCCTTTCCATGCAGAAAGGCGGAAAGGCAAGGCAGGCGTCTGAGGCGCCTGTGATTGACATGCTTGCCGAAAATATAAAAGAACGGGTGTGCGGCGCGTGCGCGCATAGGGCAGATTGCGAAAACTGTGCGACCGAGCGGGACGGGATGCTTAAAAATCTGGTGTTGACCACCAAGCGGCGCGGCTGGGTGGAGCAGTATGACGTGCCGTCTTATTTTAAAAATCACTGTTTGGATTACGGAAAGCTTGTTTTGGAGTGTAATAAGGTGTATGAATTGTACCGCGTAAACCGTGTGTGGGAAAACCGCATTGCCGAAAACCGCGAACTGGTGTCGCGGCAGTTAAAAGACGTTTCGGGCGTGGTGAAGAGTTTGGCAAGCGAATTGTATGAAGCGGACACTTTTGAAACCGAGGCGGAAAGCGCCATTATTCAAACGCTGGACGGGCTTGGAATTCCGGTTGAAAACGTTTCGGTTACCAAAGATTTAAGCGGCAGGCTGAAAATTTCGGCAACCGTTTTAAATTGCAGCGGCAAAAACGTCTGCGAACGGGAAATTAAAACGGTAATCAAGAAAGTCACGGGCAAGTCGTTTGCCTATGTGAAGCATGCGTGCGACAAGGAAAAATGCATGATTGAGTATAAAGAAGAGGAAAATTTCGAGGCAAATGTGGGCATTTCGCGCGTTCGTCCCGGGAATGAAAAGGAGTCGGGCGACAGCTACGCGATTATCCATCCGGGCGGCGGAAAAATTGTGGTTGCTTTAAGCGACGGCATGGGAACGGGCGAGAGAGCGGCAAAGGAAAGCGGCGAAACGGTAAGCCTGCTAAAGCACCTTTTAACCGCGGGCATTGACCGCGAGGCGGCAATTAAGCTGATTAATTCGGTGCTGATTTTAAAATCCTATGATGAAAGTTTTGCAACCCTTGATATGTTAATTGCCGATTTGTTTACGGGCGAGGGAGAATTTGTAAAAACGGGCGGAGCCTGCTCGTACATTGCGCGCCGCGGTGAGGTTGCGGCGGTTCATGCCCACGCGCTGCCGACAGGCATCATCGGAGAAATGGAAACGGCAAACCGTTCGGTTTTGCTGGAGGACGGGGACATTGTTATGCTCGCTTCCGACGGTGTGACCGACATTTGCAAGGATGATAAATGGATTCGTGATATGCTGATTCGCTTATCAGCAAGCGGTGCCCAGGAGATTGCAGACGCAATTATGGGCGAGGCATGCCGCCGCGTTATGACCTGCAAAGATGATATGACGGTAATTATCATTAAAATATCTGAAAAATAGCTTGCTTTTTGTCGATAGATATAGTATAATTACATTAATGACTTTTTTCGGGAGGATTTATGGATAATTTAATTGGTGTTATACCCAACGAACTGCTGGTTCTTATCATTTCCATGGTTCCGGTGATAGAGCTTCGCGGCGCGATTCCTATTGCCATGGGACTTGGTATGAGCTGGTGGAAGGCTTTTACTTTAAGCGTAATCGGCAATCTGATTCCGGTTCCGTTTATTGTTGTCTTTTTAAAGCCTTTGTTTAAATTCTTTCGAAAAAGCAAATTTTTTGTCGGCGTGGTAGACTGGCTGGAGCAAAGAACCAGAAAAAAAGCGGACACGGTTGAAAAATACTCTGCAATTGCTTTGTTTGCGTTTGTTGCAATTCCGCTCCCGGGAACGGGCGCGTGGACAGGCGCGATGATTGCCGCAATCCTGGGGCTTCGCATTAAGCACGCCGTTCCTGCCATTACGGCGGGTGTTTTGACGGCAGGGGCGGTTGTAACCGCCGTAAGCTTTTTGGGCTATCAGCTGTTTTAGTCGGCAGAAAGTCACTTTTTAAATTTTAAAGTGAATTAAATTGTCTGTGCGCGTTTTTTGGGAAACGCACAGCGGATTGGAGATTATCATTATGAGAAAACTGTTTACGTCCGAATCGGTAACCGAGGGACATCCCGATAAAATGTGCGATTTAATATCGGACGCGGTGCTTGACGCCATTTATGAAAACGACCCGAACGCGCGTGTTGCGTGCGAAACTTTTGCAACAACGGGCACGGTTGTGGTTATGGGTGAAATTTCCACAAATTGCTATGTGGATGTGCAGAAAATTGTGCGCGAAACGGTGAAAGAGATTGGTTACGACCGCGCAAAATACGGTTTTGATGCAAACACCTGCGGCGTTTTAACCGCGATTCACGAACAGTCGGCAGATATTGCCATGGGCGTTGATAAAGCGATTGAGGCGAAAAACGGAGACAGTGCGGACGATTCCGCAATCGGCGCGGGCGACCAGGGCATGATGTTCGGCTATGCGTGCGACGAAACCCCCGAACTGATGCCGCTTCCGATTATGCTGGCGCATAAAATGGCAAAGAAACTCACCGATGTGCGCAAGGCAGGCGTTTTGAACTATCTCCGTCCCGACGGAAAAACGCAGGTGACGGTGGAATATGACGACGGTGTGCCCACCCGCGTTGACGCGGTGGTGGTTTCCACCCAGCATGCACCCGAAGTTTCTTTGAAAACCATTCGCGAAGATATTATCCGCGAGGTGATTCGTCCGGTTGTTCCGGAACATCTGATGGATGAAAATACAAAGATTTTTGTAAACCCCACAGGCCGTTTTGTAATCGGAGGTCCGCAGGGCGATACAGGCCTTACGGGCAGAAAAATTATTGTTGATACCTACGGCGGCTATGCGCGCCACGGCGGCGGCGCTTTTTCGGGCAAAGACCCGACAAAGGTGGACAGAAGTGCGGCTTATTATGCACGCTATATCGCAAAGAATGTGGTTGCGGCAGGCCTTGCCAAAAAGTGCGAGGTGCAGCTTGCATACGCCATCGGCGTTGCAAACCCGGTGTCTGTTTTGGTGGACACGTTCGGCACAGGCACAATTCCGGACGATGAAATTGCCGAGCGCGTAATGAAGCATTTTGACATGCGTCCCGCGGCGATTATCAAGCAGCTTGATTTGAGAAAGCCGATTTATAAAAAGCTTGCGGCATACGGTCATATGGGCAGAGAAGACCTTGGCGTAACGTGGGAAAAGACGGACAGAGCAGAGCTTTTAAGGTAATTTAAGAATAAAAAATAAGCAAAAGAGCATTTCACACAAAACGCTCTTTTTTGCTGTTTGCTATTTTATTGTTGGAGGAACGGTATGAATCGAATTGTTAAAAAGGTGGTTTTAAACGAGCAGGTTGTGCGCATGGATATTGACGCGCCCCGCATCGCCAAAAAGGCGGAGCCGGGACAGTTTATTATCTTTCGCATAGACGAGCAGGGCGAGCGTATTCCGCTTACCATTGCGGATTTTGACCGCGAGGCGGGAACGGTCACCATTATTTTTCAGATTGTGGGCGCAAGCACCATGCGGCTTGCCGAAATGAACGAAGGGGATACCCTTTTGGATTTTGTGGGACCATTGGGCGTTCCGACCCATTTGGAAGGGTATAAGAAGGTCGCGGTTATTGGCGGCGGTCTGGGCACGGCGATTGCCTATCCGCAGGCGAAAAAGCTGTCCGAGCTTGGTGCAGAGGTGCACATGATTACAGGCTTTCGGAATAAGGATTTAATTATTTTGGAGGACGAATGCAAAAAGGTGAGCGAAAAAGCAATCGTTGCAACCGATGACGGTTCAAACGGCACAAAGGGCTTTGTAACCGATGTGTTAAAATCGCTGATTGAAGAGGGCAATCAATATGATTTGGTTATCGCCATCGGCCCGCTGGTTATGATGAAATTTGTTTCGCTTTTAACCAAGGAATACGGCATTAAAACTTTAGTTAGCATGAATCCGATTATGATTGACGGCACGGGCATGTGCGGCGGCTGCCGCGTAACGGTCGGCGGCAAAACGAAATTCGCCTGTGTGGACGGCCCGGATTTTGACGGTCATGAAGTGGATTTTGACGGCGCAATTCTGCGTCAGCAGACCTTTAAAAAATATGAAAAGCAGGCAGTTGAAAATCACAAATGCAGACTGGAGGGAATGAACAATGCCTAATATGTCTTTAAAAAAAGTTCCTATTCCGGAGCAGGCGCCCGATGTGCGCAATAAAAATTTCAAAGAGGTTGCAACGGGTTACACCGAGGATATGGCGCTTGAAGAGGCGTCGCGCTGCTTAAACTGCAAAAATAAGCCGTGTATGAACGGCTGCCCCGTGCAGGTAAATATTCCCGCATTCATTGAGGCGGTTTGCGAAAAAGATTATGAAAAGGCGTATGCCATTATCAAAAAAACAAGCTCACTGCCCGCAGTTTGCGGCAGAGTTTGTCCGCAGGAGAGCCAGTGCGAAAAATACTGCGTGCGCGGCATTAAGGGCGAATCGGTCGGTATCGGCAGATTAGAGCGCTTTGTTGCCGATTACTGCATGAACAATGAAAAAATCGAACCGATTGACATTCAGAAAAACGGCAAAAAAGTGGCGGTTATCGGTGCGGGACCTGCAGGGCTTACCTGTGCGGGCGACCTGGCAAAAGCCGGCTTTGACGTTACGGTTTTCGAGGCGTTTCACAAAGCGGGCGGTGTTTTGGTTTACGGTATTCCCGAATTCCGTCTGCCCAAATCCATTGTGCAGAAAGAAATTGACGGCTTGAAAGCCATGGGCGTGCATGTGGAAACCGATACCGTTATCGGCAAAACTTTATCTATCGATGATTTGAAAGAAGACGGATTCGAGGCGTTCTTTATCGGAACGGGTGCGGGTCTGCCGGCATTTATGAACATTCCGGGCGAAAACTTCAACGGCGTGTATTCCGCAAACGAGTTTTTAACCCGCATTAACTTAATGAAAGCCTATAAATTCCCCGAGTATGACACACCGGTTTACATCGGCAAGCGCGTGGCGGTTGTGGGCGGCGGCAACGTGGCTATGGACGCGGCACGCTGCGCAAAACGCCTGGGTGCGGAAGAGGTTTACATTATTTACCGCAGAGGCGAGGAAGAAATGCCCGCACGAAAAGAAGAAGTGCACCATGCAAAAGAAGAGGGCATTATCTTTAAGCTTTTAACCAACCCGACAGAAGTGATCGGCAACGATAAGGGCTGGGTAACCGGCATTAAATGCGTGGAAATGGAGCTTGGAGAGCCGGACGCATCGGGCAGACGCCGTCCGCAGCCAAAGGCAGACTCAGAGTTTGAAATTCCGCTTGAAAACGTGATTATCGCCATCGGTCAAACGCCGAACCCCTTGATTAAGTCCACCACAAAAGGCTTGGATACACAGAAATGGGGCGGCATTATTACCGATGAAAACGGCAAAACAAGCCTTGAAAATGTGTATGCGGGCGGCGACGCCGTAACCGGTGCGGCAACCGTTATTCTTGCCATGGGTGCGGGCAAAACCGCTGCCAAAGCCATTTGTAAGGCGCTTTTAAAGGAGTAGCCGACAAAAGGGAATCTTTTAATATGAGGAGGAGCATACAATGAAAAAATGGTTATCCGTTATTTTGATTATTGCAATTCTCTGCTCAATGACGGCGTTTGCGGAAGCGGTACAAAAATATGAATATATTCTTCCGATGGAGTATACCAAGATTGAACGATGTCAAAACTGCTATATCGCTTATGATAAGCAGGATAAGTGTGCAGTTTATGACTTGAACGGCAAAAAGCTTTCCGATGACTATGATTATATAGGTTCATTTTTCAACAAACAGGTTGCAGAGGCGAGAAAGGATAACCAATACTATGTTATAAATTCTTACGGAACCGTTCTCGGCAAGTTTGATAAAAGGATAATAAATGTATCGGAATATGTTCTTGTAAATCTTACGGATTCAAATGAGGACGGCAGACCGCTTTCGTATTTTGAGGGTGAATTCGGAGTATATACATATACGGGCGAGCTTGTCAAAACACTGCCGTATGAAAAATTCAAGCCGTATAAAAATGCAGGGTTTGGAATCACATTTGAAGGCGGTCGTCTGCTGTTTAAGGAGGGCGAAAAGTGGGGTGCTGTTGACAGCAGCTTTAACACTGTTATCGAACCGATATATGATAAAATCTATCCGTTTACAGATTCGGAAAGCCGAATTACAATCGCAATGGCAAACGGAAAATACGGACTTGTTGACAGTGGCGGAAATGCTGTCACTGATTTTATCTATGATTCAATAAATCCGCTATATAATGACAACGGAAAAGTCAATGCATACAAGGTTACTCAAGGCTATTCGGAAAATAATGATGAAAAATTCGGTCTTTTAGACAGGTACGGAAAAACTATAAAACAGCTCGACGATTTTGAGCCGCAAACGTTATATGAAGATTATAAACTTATAAAAGTATCGAAAAAAAACAATCGTGATGACAGTGATCAATACGGGTATCTATATGGGCTTATTGATTATGATGGGGATGTTGTGATTCCTGTTGAAAATACAAACATATGGGGCATATCCGAGGGAGTTGTTGCTGCTCAAAAAGCCGAAGACCGAAACGGATATTATGATATAAACGGCAGGGAAATAACCGATTTTAAATACATAGCGGTATCGCTTTTTTCGGAAGGATTTGCTTTTGCGTCAAGCTTTACCGGCGGTGTATGGACACATGAGGTTATAAACAAAAACGGTGAAGTTATATTTAATCCGAGTAATTGGTCAGGCGGTTTTTACGGCGGCATCGCTCAAATTGAAGCAGGCAAGTTTATTGACACAAACGGAAATAT
>CAKSHV010000081.1 GCA_934457515.1 uncultured Clostridia bacterium | reverse complement strand
ATATTAGACAGGTTAAATATATTAGAATAAGGTGTTGCCAACAACGATAAAATGCCGACAATACTATATGCTAACACTTTTAAGGGCAATAAAACTCCCTAACCCGGGAGTTTTATTGCCCTTTCTATTTTTATATAAAACATATCCCATGATATCTTCTTATTCACCGAAGCAGTAAGAAGATCAAGATGAAAAAAATTGAAAATTTTATAAAAAAGCGGGCAATTCAGGCAACCTCATTTGTCATTATATTACAGCGGCGTAAAACTTCTTTTCATTTTTTTGAAAAGGAGGAGTATCGCCATGAATGAGAACGTGATAATAGTAAACCGTTTCAAGAAATTCATTCGAGTTTCTCTACAAAATCATTCGATAAACTTACACAAAAAGCATAGCAAACTTAGAGAAACCGAGATTGAACTGGAAGACGCTATGTTATATGACCAAGCTATTGAGGATGACTATTTATTTCTCGAAAACTTTGTCCGAGTCATGGGGTTCAATATGATGATTAAAAACGATCTTCTCTATGAAGCGTTAAATTCGATGGAACAAAAACACAGAGACATCGCATTTCTTAGTTTTTGTGAAAGTTGGAGCGATCATCGTATCGGTCAAATGTTCGGCATGTCACGGTCAAATGTTCAACGTATAAAAAAGAAACTACAAAATGAGTTGAAGATAAAACTTGCTGGAGGGCAGGATAATGACGAATGAAGCAAAAAATGAATTAACATACCAAATCATACTTGACGCAATTAGCGGTAACAGCGAAGCGGAAGAACTCATTTTTACATATTACGAGCCTTATATTATTAAGCTATCCAAAATTCCCGTTATCAGCACTAACGGAAAAATCAGATATGTAATCGACGAAGATATCTATATGAGTTTAAAACTCAAACTTCACGAATTGATTCTCGAATATGAAATAACGTAGTCCATCTCCTTAATAAGGCTCCTCGAAAATATTTTCTATTGACGGGGAGCCTATACCTAACTGTCATTTTCGTAAAGCATATCTTTTTTAGGTATACTTTACGAAAATGATAATTATATCATTTTTGAACATTGACAATTAAATAGCCTCTTTTTAATCGTAAAACTGCGCGGCTGTAAAAGCAGCAGCACTTGAATCGGTACGCCACGACTTCGTCTTTTTTACGAACGAGCGAAAAATACCGAGTTCTAAACCTATAAGTTTGGCATATAGGGATGCAATGAAACGCGCGGTTAGTCATTGATACTTGTGTACGCACCTCGCGGAGTACCCGGGAGAGCTGAAATGCTATGTATGCCGAAAGCCTTCGGCTGTTAAAAAGAGGCGTTATTATCGTTTCAGAATAGAAAGGAAATTTGTGGTAAAAATAATGACAGAGGTGACAAGATTGAGTGAAAGCAGAAAAAACACCCACAGTATATTAACCTCTTTGGTTGATATAAGAGATGTGAAGATAGACAAAGATCTTCCTTCTGAGGAACGTATAAGATCTTATGTGAAGCAAATCAAAAACCCTTACCAATTTAAGGTCGGAGATGTTATAGTAAAAGTTTCTTTTTCAGGAAAAGAAAACACTATAAGTGATAATTTTATAAATATGATAGCTAATATGTAATATCTGGAACAATTGTCAGAAATTACATCTGCATTTTACGATTTGCAAACTGGATTTTTGCTTTTCTATGTGATATTATAAAGTCGGACAAAATACAGCGAAACTCCGGTTAGTTTGAGGGCAACCTTTTAAAGTAACAGGAGTGATCTATTATGCAAATAACACAAGATATCGAATACAAAGCCGGCAATTATCTTAGAATTTCCAAAGATGATGACGACTTATCGCCGTCAAGCGGAAAAAACGAAAGCAACAGTATTGCAAGTCAGCGCCTTTTAATAAAAGACTTTTTGAAAAAACACCCGGAAATAACCGTTTACGATGAATACTGTGATGACGGTTATACCGGTACAAATTTTGACAGACCCCGATTTCAGGATATGATAACAGATATAAAAAAAGGGATCATAAACTGTATTATTGTAAAAGATCTTTCCCGTTTCGGGAGAGAGTACATTGAAAGCGGCCGATATATTGAAAAGATCTTTCCGGCCTTAGGCGTAAGGTTTATTGCCATAAACGATAATTATGACAGTGCGGCAAACGATTCGGCGGCGAACGATTTTATTCTTCCATTCAAGAATCTTATTAATGACTCTTATTGCAGAGATATTTCCATAAAAGTAAGAAGCAATCTTGATGTCAAAAGACGAAACGGTGAATTCGTAGGAAGCCGTGTTGTATACGGCTACAAACGCTCTTCTGACGACAAGAACAAACTTGTTACGGATGAAACAGCTTCTCTTGTCATCAAGGACATATTTCGGATGAAAGCCGAAGGAATGAGCGCAGAACGTATTGCCGAGCATCTGAATGCGAGCGGTGTGCTTTCTCCGACAGAGTATAAAAAGGTCAACGGCTCAAAAGAAAAATATGCGTTTCAAAAGCACAAAAAGTCACTTTGGAGTGCGGTGGCAATATATCGAATCTTAACAAACGAAATTTATACGGGTACTCTTTTGCAAGGAAAAACAACGACGCCGAATTATAAAGTAAAAAAAACCGTAAAAAAATCCAAAAATGAATGGTCACGAACAGAGAATGCTCATGAAGCCATCATATCACGCTCACAGTTTGAATTGGTTCAGCGTATCTTGTCAGAGGATACCCGCAGTCCGAAAGGAAAAGACAGAGTGCACATTTTTTCGGGCAAAGTCTTTTGCGCGGATTGTAAAAGCACAATGATCCGAAAAGTCTGCAAAAGCGGAAAAAAGGAATATGCATATCTGATATGCAGTGGATATAAAAACGGGACGACGGAATGCTTTTCTCACAGCATAAAGGAAGAGGTTCTGTGTAAAACCGTATTAACCTTTTTGAAAGCCCAGCTTGACATATTGCTTGAAACCGAGAAGGCTCTCAAAGCAATTGAAAATCTTTCATGGGAAAAACGTGAGATTGAAAAATTAAAACGGAAAATCGCTTCGCAAAACGAGGCGCTTCAAAAAGTAAAAAGACTGAAAGCCAGTCTGTACGAAGACCTTCGTGACGAGATCATTTCCGAAGACGAATATCATACGTTTAAGAAAGAGTATGATGAAAAAATAATTGTAACAGAAGAAACAATCCGATCCTTGGAAAACGATTTACACAGTGTTTCCGAAGGGCTTACCGATAAACAAGGGTGGCTGTTTCAGTTTACGAAGTATCAGGATATCAAAAGTCTTAATAGGACAATTGTTGTCAACCTCATTGACAAGATCTATGTGGGAGCCAATAACGAAATCGAAGTAATTATGCGTCACAAAGACCAGTTTGCCGCAGTCTATGAATTTATCGAGCATCAGAAAAAGGAGGCGGTATAAATGGCACGCACATCACGAAAGAATCAAAAAAATTCTTCTATGCCGGAACCCGAGCGGATACAAATCTGGGAAACCGCCCTTTATGGAAGACTATCTGTTGAGGATAACGGAAAAGAGTCGGATTCTGTAAATAATCAAATTTCACTCTTAGAAAAGTATATCTCAGAAAGGCCCTATCTAAAAAAGGCAGCTATTTATATCGACAACGGATATACCGGAACAAATTTTGCACGTCCTGCCTTTGACCGCATGATGAATGATGTGAAAAGAGGACTTATAAACTGTATCCTTGTAAAAGATCTGTCAAGGCTCGGAAGGAACTATATTGAAACAGGAAGCTTTATCGAAAAAATCTGCCCATTATTGGGAATACGGTTTATTTCGGTAAATGACGATTATGACACAGAAATCAATTCTTCAAGCTCTATTCTTTCGGTTTCTCTTAAAAACATTGTAAATGATTATTACGCAAAAGATATATCGAGGAAAGTAACCTCCGCCCTTCATTCAAAAATGGTACGCGGTGATTATATCGGCAATTACGCTCCCTACGGTTATCTGAAAGACCCCAAAAACAAAAATCATCTTGTTATTGATCATGAAGTTTGCGATGTTGTCAAAAGAATATTTACGATGAGAGCAGACGGACAAAGCTTTATGAGTATTAACAGAAAACTGAACGAGGAGGGCATATTATCTCCGGGTGAATATAAAAGGCAACACGGAATTATTACCAATAACAACGATAAACCCCGTAAAATTCTTTGGAACAAACACATGATAACCGAAATCCTGTCTAATGACGTTTATATCGGAAATCTATCACAGAAAAAATCAAGTCAATGCTTATATGAGGGAAAATCGTTTCACAGAACAAAGCAAAATGACTACATCTTTTCTGAAAACACCCACGAAGCAATCATTGATTATGACTTGTTTGAAAGAGTGCAGGAGATCAATGCCAAATCCGCAGAAAAAGCAAAAGCAAACAGCGGAAAATATTCCTATCTTCCCAAAGCAGAAAACCTGTATGGCAAGAAATTTGTATGCGGCAACTGTGGAAAGGTTATGAAGCTTTATCGCTCCTTTAACAGAAATAAAGACAAGGCCTATTTTACTTTCAAGTGTCCCACCTATGCCGAGCATGGAAACAAGGGGTGTTATGACATAAAAATACGAAAGGCGGATATGGATCTTGCTGTGGCAGAACTCATCAATAAGCATATAGCTTTGTTTGTCGATAAGGAAAAATCTCTAAAAAAGCTCTTGGCAATGAAAAAGAATAAAACTGCTTTGACAGACAACAGCGGCAAAGTTAAAGCAATACGGGAAAAGATTGCAAAAAAGGAATCTGTATTAAGCGCCATGTACGCCGATTTAAAAGAAGGCTTTTTATCCGAATCCGAGTATGCCGATAATCGTAACATTCTGCTATCCGATATTGAAAAATTGAAGCGTGAGCTTTCGGAGACCGATATGCTGCAAACAACTTTAAACAGGCAATCTCTCGCCGAAAATCACTGGAAAAAGCTTGTCCAAGAATACGGCAGCATTACCGAAATATCGCGCGAAATCGTTGAAGCCTTTATTGAAAAAATCTGTATCGATTCCGAGAACCGGATCCATATTACATTAAAATACGCAGATGAGTTTGAAGCGATTTTTCATTTGTACAGCAACCTTTCCGCGGAGGTAGCATAATGGCAGATATTCTCGCAAAGTACCTCCGTATTTCCCTTGAAGATATTGACAAGCGAACTAATTCCGCCAAAGATGAAAGCAGCAGCATCCTGTCACAGCGCAGAATTATTCAACAGTTTCTCACGGAAAACAAGGAATTCGCCGATTTCAAAACCTTAGAGTTTGTTGATGACGGCTGTACCGGTACGAATTTTGAAAGATCCGGTTTTTCAAAAATGATAGAACTTGTAAAAAAAGGCGAGATTCGGTGCATTATCGTCAAGGACCTTTCTCGTTTCGGCAGAAATTATATCGAAGTCGGCGATTACCTGGAACACCTCTTCCCTTTTCTTGGAGTTCGGATAATATCCATCAACGATCATTATGACAGCAAAGATTATTCAGGCAAAACGAGCGGTATGGATATTGCTTTCAAGAATCTTATCTATGACTATTACAGTAAGGATCTTTCCAAAAAGGTAAAAAGCGCCATGAAACTCAAACAAAAGGAAGCACATTACCTAAGCAGTGTTTTGTACGGCTACAAACCCTCTGCGGAAGATAAACACCAAATGGTCATTGATGAAGAAGCTGCCAGGGTGGTTCGCAGAATTTTTGAAGAAATTCTATCCGGAAAAACAACCACGCAGGTAGCCTGCGGCCTGAATGACGATGGAATTCCAACGCCCAGTCAATACAAAGGAATACAGTACAAAAAAGCACAAAGCCCTCAATGGTCGCACATGAAAATACATGAGATGATCTCTAATATAAAGTACACAGGCACAATGGTCAACCATACTCGCGAAAACCGATTTATTCGGGATAAATCTCAAAGAAAATGCTCGCCGGATGAGTGGATCATTCGGGAAAACGCACACGAAGCTATCATCACACGGGAGGAATTTCAGGCAGCTAACGAAAAGATCAAACGTCGCAAGGCCAGTGAAAGACGGATACTCCCGACAAATGATCGCGTCTATGTGTGCGCCTACTGCGGTCGAAAACTGGAAAAAGCCAATGGCACTGTCTTTGCATGCATTTCCCACAGATTTCATAAGGAAAGCAAATGTGCGAAAGTGAAATTTCGAAAAGATGCCATGGAAAATGCAGTGTTTGAGGCATTAAAGGCACAGTTAGCTCTTATGAAATTGAATGCGCGTACTCCCGTCCTTAATATCAAAAAGGAGCATGCCAAAATCAAGCGGTTGCTTGATTCGATTTCTTCCGAAATTGCTTTTCTTGACAGAAAAAAACTTGAACTGTACGAAATGTATCGTTCCGGAGACTTAACGGTCTCGGAATATAGGGAGGAAAAAGAAAGGCTTATAATAAAAGCGGAGGATTTGAAAAAACAGTTATCGGATACCGAACAAGACTACAAGAATACCTTAGCCAAAGAAAGTCAAATTGGCGATGAACATACGACGGCAATGCTTATCACCAAAACCAACGATGAAATTCTTCGCGACAATATGTATGAAGCAATCGAAAAAGTGGTTGTTTTTGCGCCGGATGAAATTGAGATCAACTGGAAATTTGATGACCTGTTTCGTGTGCTAAAACACGAAAAAAGCGGATTTGTCCTATAATGACATAATGGGTACACCCCTTTATGTTCATCAAGTACAAAACCGAAAAAGCCGAAAATGCCCTATTTTCAAGGGTTTCCGGGATCGAAAAAATATTTTTGAACCTACTTGACATAATCAGA
>CAKSHV010000080.1 GCA_934457515.1 uncultured Clostridia bacterium | reverse complement strand
GAGCTATACCCCTGTATAATTTGCGTGATCTCTTTTGAACGCTTTACTATTCTACCACAATCTTAAATGCTTGTCAATACTTTTTTTCATTTTTGCGCCCGTTTGGGCAATTTTTTTATGAATTATTCAAAAAATTTGAGCAGCTGCTGCGGTTTTTCTATAATATGGTCGGCACCGCTTTGTGCAAGCTCTTCCCTTTCGCGAAAGCCCCACAAAACGCCCACCGTTTCCACATTGGCGTTTTTCCCGGTCTTCATGTCGGTCGATGTGTCCCCCACATACAAAACCTCTTCCCTTTTCACGCCCAAATGCTTTATAATTTCATTTACAAAATACGGGTCGGGCTTGACGGGCAAGTTTGGTCCGGAACCGTGAATTTCGGTGAACAAATCGGCGTCGAAAAACAGAGGAAGTACGTATTTAACCGAGGAAACCGGCTTGTTGGAAACAACGCACAGCGTGATTCCTTTGTCTTTTAAGGCACGCAGTGTTTCGGGCATGCCCTCAAAATGCGAGGTTAAATAGGTTGTGTCTTTATCGTATTCCGCGATGTAAAACGGATAGGTTTTTTCAAAATTTTCTTTATTATCTAAATTGTGTGCACCAAGGGCACGGTGGAGGAGATTTAAGGCGCCTTCGCCTGCAAAATATTTATATTTTTCGGGCGGGTTTTCGGGAAATCCGAAATGGCGGAGCGTGTAATTGCAATAATACGCAATGGTATTTACGGTGTCTAACAGTGTGCCGTCCAAATCGAAAATACATACTTTTTTCTTCATGAAAATCGCCCCTTTTTAAAATCGAAAATATGTGGTGTATGGCAGCGGCAAAAAGCCGCTGCCATGATACATATTAAGCCTTAAAAACGTCTAAAATGCGCTTAACTGCCTCTTTTGTTGCATCTTTATCGCCAAAAGCGGTGAGCCTAAAGAAATATTTTCCGTTTTCACCGAATCCCGCGCCGGGTGTGCCGACTACGTTTGCCTTGGTTAAAAGCGCGTCGAAAAAGTCCCAGCTTTCCATGCCGTTTGGGCATTTCAGCCAGATATACGGTGAGTTTTCGCCGCCCGTGTACCAAACGCCAAGCGCATCCATGCCTTTTGCAATCACTTTTGCATTTTCCATGTAATAGGCAATGTTTTCTTCAATCTGCTGCCGTCCCTCTTTCGAGAAAACCGCCGCCGCGCCCTTTTGAACGATATAGGAAACACCGTTGAATTTGGTGGTTTGTCTGCGCAGCCACATTTTGTTTAAAGACGCACCGCCGAACACAAGTGCTTTCGGCACAACGGTATAGCCGCAGCGCGTTCCCGTAAATCCTGCTGTTTTGGACAGCGAGCAGAACTCGATTGCACAGCTCTTTGCACCCTCGATTTCATAAATGCTTCTCGGCAAATCGGGACTTTGGATAAAACATTCATATGCCGCGTCGAACAGAATCAGCGCATGATTTTCGTTTGCAAAATCAACCCATTTTTTAAGCTGACCGCGGTTATAAACCGCGCCGGTCGGGTTGTTCGGCGAGCACAGATAAATAATGTCTGCCTTTACATGTTCATCCGGCAGCGGCAAAAAGCCGTTTTCCTCGGTTGCATTCATAAAAGTAACCTTGCGCCCCGCCATGATATTGGTGTCTACATACACGGGGTAAACAGGGTCGGGCACCAAAACGGTGTTTTGAACATCGAACAAATCTAAGATGTTGCCCACGTCCGACTTTGCGCCGTCCGATATGAAAATTTCGTCGCCTTCTAAAGACACGCCTTTTTCGGCATAATATCCCGCAACGGCGGTTTTTAAAAAGTCATAGCCCTGCTCGGGACCGTAGCCATGGAACGTTTCTTTGTTTCCCATTTCGTCAACCGCCGCATGCATGGCGGAAATGACCGCGGGACAAAGGGGCAGCGTGACATCGCCGATGCCTAAGCGGATAATTTTTTTATCCGGATTTTCCGCAGAATATGCGGCAACTTTTTTTGCTATGGTTGAAAAGAGGTAGCTTTCACTAACCTCGCCGTAATGCTTATTGATTTGCATATGCCGTCCTCCTTACTTTATTCCTTGCTTAAAATATACTGCATAACCGGCAACAGCGTTTTTGCAATGCTGAAAAAGCCGCTGTCTGTCGGGTGGACACCGTCTACCGTTCCGTTGTCGCGGACAAGGCTCATCAGTTTTTTGCCGTCAAAGAAATACACGTTTTCGTCTCCGCTGTCCACGGCGGATCTGTATGTGCTTTGAATAATTTCCTCCCGCAGTTTTTCTTCGGTATTTAAATAGTATGCGGGACGGGACAAAATAACAATCGGGAGAGCGGGGGTTTGTTTCCGCACAATATCAAAAAACGGCTTATGCGTTTTCTGAAGGTGCTCGACGCCGGGGGCATTATGGTCATAGGCGTAAACAAATGCGCTCATGGGAAGGTTTGCAATATACTCGGCGATAGAAGGCTCGCCTTTTGCATTGCCCGAAAAGCCCAAATTGATATAGTCGGCATCTAAATAAGAAGAAAGGATTGCCTGATATGAGCTGCCCGGCTTTGACGCGCATCCGCCCTGGGTGATAGACGAACCGTAATACACAATCGGCGTTTTGTGCGCATACTTGCTTCCCTCGCAAATTTCAGCGTCTTTATCCAAACCGATACGCAGCTTTTTCACGCCGCAGTACAGCGGGAAATTGATGACAAGGTCACGCATTTTCTTTTTCTTAAACTGCATTTCGGCAGTGTAATGAACGCCGTGGTCGGCGGGGGGAATAAACGATTTTAAGTATTTGAATTCGCCGCCCGTTTTTTCGTACATGTCAAATCCCGAAACGCCGCAGGTTGCCATGTGCGGCAGGTTGCAGACGTCGTTTAGTATAACGTCTATTGCAATGCGCCGGCTGTCCGTTTGAAAACGGACGCGTCCGCCCGCCGTGTTTTCGTTTAAATAGGCAAGGCTGCCGCTTATGCTTTCCGCAAGAGGGCGCGGCATTCTGCAAAACGCCTCGCCCGAGCGGAAAACGCCGTAAATTTTAAACGGCGCCTCCTCCGGGTCGTAATATGTAAGGTCTTTTCCGAGCTGCTCGGTGTTTACCTTCAGATTCTTATCGATATCCCCTATTTTCATGCCCTGTTCTCCCAATCGGATTCTTATTTTTTGTTTTCAAGCGCCGCCTTTACGAAACCGACGAACAGCGGGTGCGGACGGTTCGGACGGGACTTGAATTCGGGGTGGAACTGCACCGCAACGAAGAAGTTTTCGGACGGGAGCTCTACACACTCTACCAGTTTATTATCGGGCGATGTGCCCGAAATTTTCATACCGTTTTGCTCGAACAGGTCGCGGTAGTCGTTATTAAATTCATACCGGTGGCGGTGGCGCTCGGCAATTTCGTCTTTTTTATAGCACTCCGCAATTTTTGTGCCGGGCACGATTTTGCAGGGATATGCGCCAAGGCGCATGGTGCCGCCCTTTTGCACACCCTCCTGGTCGGGCATTAAATAGATAACGGGGTGCTTGCACTCTAAGTCAAATTCACTGGAATTCGCGTCTGCAAGACCAAGCACATTTCTTGCATATTCAATCACCGCAATCTGCATGCCGAGGCAAATGCCGAAATACGGAATATGGTTTTCGCGCGCATATTTTGCAGCCGCAATTTTGCCCTCGATGCCGCGGTGGCCGAATCCGCCCGGAATTAAAATGCCCTGAACGCTTGAAAGCAGCTCGGGTGCGGTTTCGTCGGTCACGTCTTCCGAATCCACCCAGGTGATTTCAACCTTTGTTCCGTTGTCAAAGCCTGCATGATACAGCGCCTCCATGATGGACAGATACGCGTCGTGCAGTTTTACATATTTGCCGACAATGGCGATGTTTACGATTTTTGTGCGGTTCTCAATCTTTTTAATCACTTCGTTCCATTCCGACAAATCATTTTGCGTACACTTTAAATCAAGCTCGCGGCAAACCACGTCTGCCAAGCCGTTTTGCTCTAACATAATAGGCGCGGCATACAGAGAAGGAACAGTGATGTTTTCAATGACGCAGTCGCTTTTTACGTTACAGAACAGCGCGATTTTGCGGCGGATTTCATTGTCAATCGGTTCGTCGCAGCGGCAGACAATGATGTTCGGCGTGATGCCGATGGATTGCAGCTCTTTAACGCTGTGCTGGGTGGGTTTTGATTTGTGTTCGCCTGAAGATTTAATGTACGGAACTAAAGTTACGTGCATAAACAGGCAGTTTTCGCGTCCGATTTCAAAGGAAATTTGGCGGATTGCCTCTAAAAACGGCAGCGACTCGATATCGCCCGTTGTGCCGCCGATTTCGGTGATAACCACATCGGCGTTGGTTTTTGTGCCGACCGTGTAGATGAAATTTTTAATCTCGTTTGTGATGTGCGGAATAACCTGAACCGTTTCGCCGAGGTACTTTCCCTCGCGCTCTTTGGTTAAAACATTCCAGTACACCTTACCGGTAGTGAGGTTTGAAAATTTGTTCAAATCCTCATCGATAAAGCGCTCGTAGTGCCCTAAGTCCAGGTCGGTTTCCGCGCCGTCCTCGGTTACATACACCTCGCCGTGCTGAAACGGGCTCATGGTGCCGGGGTCTACGTTAATATAAGGGTCTAATTTCTGTGCCGCGATTTTTAAGCCTCTTGCTTTTAACAGGCGGCCGAGCGATGCTGCCGTAATGCCTTTTCCCAAACCGGATACAACGCCGCCGGTTACAAAAATATACTTTGTCATGCGTGTTTCACTCCTCTTTCTTCTCTCTTCTTACCTTTTCTCATATCTCAACGGTGCCGCGGAACGCAACCGCCGCGGGGCCCGTCATATAAACCGTTTGACCGGTATATTTTATGGTTAATGTGCCGCCGTTTAGCAAAACGGAGATATCTTCATTCATGGGCGAAATGTTGTTTAAAACGGCTGCAACCGCCGTTGCACACGCACCCGTGCCGCAGGCAAGCGTCTCGCCGCTTCCCCGCTCCCACACACGCATACGGAGGTGATTTTTGTCTAAAACATTTACGAATTCGGTGTTCACCCTGTCCGGAAAGGCAGGTGAATGTTCGAACTTCGGACCGAGCTCCTGTAAGTTTAAATCTTCAACTTTTTCATCCGTAAACACAACGCAGTGCGGGTTTCCCATGGACACACAGGTTACAAAATAGGTTTTCCCGTCCACCGTAAGGGGGGTATTTACCGCTTTTTCCGCGCCCGGGCAGAGGGCTGTGGGAATGTCTTTCGGGTTTAAAACCGCGTTTTCCATGTCCACCGTTGCGCCGGCGCAAACACCGTTTTCAATTTGAAGTTTTAGGGTTTTAATGCCGCTTAACGTTTCGATTTTCACGGTTTCTTTTTTGGCAATGCCGCTGTCGAAAATAAATTTTCCGACGCAGCGGATGGCGTTTCCGCACATTTTGCCCTCCGAGCCGTCTATATTAAACATGCGCATTTTTGCGTCTGCCGCATCGGACGGACAAATCAGCACAATTCCGTCCCCGCCGATTGAAAAGTGACGGTCGGACAATTTTATTGCCAAACTCTCGGGGTCGTCAATCTTTGTTTCAAAGCAGTTAAAATAAATGTAATCGTTGCCGATGCCGTGCATTTTTGTAAACGGTAAAAGCATTTTTAACCCTCCTTTTTGCGCGGTTAAATGGTGTTAATGTCAACCAAAGTGATGTTTTCGGGCGTAAACGCGCTTTTTAAGCTGTCTGCCATTGCCATGGCGGTGTCGATGGAGGTCAGGCACGGAATGGCAAGCTCAACCGCCTTGCGGCGCATGATTACGCAGCTTCTGGTGGGGATTCTTCCCTTTTTCGAGGTGGAAATAATATAGTCGATTTTGTTGTCGTTAATCAGTGTTAAGCAGTTTGGGTTGCCCTCGTTTATCTTTTCCACACAAATGTTTTTAATGCCCGCCTCGGTTAAAACCGCCGAGGTGCCGTGTGTGGCGTAAATGGTAAAATCAAGCGCCGCAAATTTTTTGGCAACGTCCGCAATTTCGGGCTTGTCGGTGTCGCGCACGGTGATTAAAACGCCGCCGCCTTTTTTCATTTCATAGCCCGCTGCCAAAAGTCCTTTGTAAAGCGCTTCGCGGAAGTTGGGCGCAATGCCCAGCACCTCGCCGGTCGATTTCATTTCGGGACCCAAATGGGTGTCTACATTGTGCAGCTTTTCAAAAGAGAATACCGGCACTTTCACGGCGATGTAGTCGCCCGGCTTGTGCAGTCCCGTGCCGTAACCCATGTCTTTTAACTTCTCCCCCGTCATCACGCGGGTTGCAAGGTCAATCATGGGAATGTTTGTTACCTTGCTGATGTATGGAATGGTTCGCGACGAGCGCGGGTTTACTTCAATGACAAATACTTTGTTTTGGTATACCACATACTGAATGTTCACAAGTCCCACAGTGTGCAGAGAAAGGGCAAGCGAACGGGTGTAGTCCACTACAATTTCGGTTATGCGCGGGGAAAGATTGCGGGCAGGATACACGGCAATGGAATCACCCGAGTGAATACCCGCGCGCTCCACATGCTCCATAATGCCGGGAATCAAAATGTCCTCGCCGTCGCAAATGGCGTCAACCTCAATTTCAATGCCGCCCAAATATTTGTCAATTAAAACAGGATTTTCAATTTCATGGGACAGAATAATGTCCATGTATTCCGCAATGTCCGCGTCTTCATGCGCAATAATCATGTTCTGACCGCCCAAAACATAAGACGGGCGAACCAGGACGGGATAACCTAAATTGTTTGCCGCCGCGATGGCTTTGGCTTTGGAGAAAACCGTGTAGCCGCGGGGCTTGTTAATGTCAAGCCTTTCTAACAAATCGTCAAACCGTTCGCGGTCTTCGGCCAAATC
>CAKSHV010000079.1 GCA_934457515.1 uncultured Clostridia bacterium | reverse complement strand
CCCTTACACCGCATAACGGTGAAAAATATTGTGGAGGACTGCGGCGTGAACCGCAACTCGTTTTACTATCATTTTGAAGACCTCCCCTCCCTTGCCGAGGCGGTTTTAAAAGAAGACGCGGACAAAATTTTAAAAAACGCCGAATCGTTTGAGTCTTTAAGCGACTGTTTAAGCGCCGCAGCGGCGTTTGCTTTGAAAAACAAAAAGGCGGCGCTGCACCTTTTTAACGCTTCGAATAAAGAGCTGTACTTAAACTATTTAAGCGACATTTCGGCATATGTGGTAAACAAATTTATTGTTCGCGCGTCGGAAGGTCTTGCCGCTTCGGAAACGGACAAAGCCTTAATTACAAACCACTACAAATGCTTGCTGATGGGCTATATTTTAGACTGGTTAAACAGCGGTATGCGCTATGATATTCAGGAAAATTTACAAAGGGTTTGCTATCTGTTTGACGGGTCGGTTAAATCCGCCCTTTTGAAAAGCGCGGAAAAGTGATGTACAAATTTTAAAAATTGTCTATTGTTTTTTTATTCTGTTTTTGTGTATAATAAGATAGAAACATCCGAAAGGAGATTTTAACTCATGAAAAACGATAATCTGCTGAAAACCGCCAAAACCGGCTATATTGCCGCGTCCGTGCTGCTTTGCCTTGCAGGCATTTTGCTTATGCTGTTTCCGAACACGTCTATGCGCGTTGTGTGCATTGCTTTAGGAATCGGGCTTATGGTATACGGCATTGTCAAAATATCGGGCTATCTTTCAAGAGATTTATACCGCCTTGCCTTTCAGTTCGATTTGGCGTCCGGCATTTTGCTTTTCTTGGTGGGACTGTGGATGATTACAAAACCCGACCGCGTGATTTCCATGCTGTACCTGATTATGGGCATTTTGATTTTAGCGGACGGCCTTTTAAAAATTCAGATTGCAATCGATGCGAAAAAATTCGGTTTAAACCGCTGGGGCGGCATTTTAATCCCCGCGCTTTTTGCCTGCATTGCAGGGCTTTTGCTCATGCTGCGCCCCTTTGAAAGCGCAGAAGTCATCACCGTTCTGCTCGGCTTGTCCCTTTTAATTGAGGGCATTTTAAACCTTGCCGTGTCCATTTTTGCAGTTAAAATTATCCGTTATAAAAATCCCGAACTGTTCGACGCGGACGGCGAAGTTTCGGATGATGAATAAATAAAACGCCGAAAAAAAGCGAGCCGCATTTATTCCTGCGGCTCGCTTTTTAAATATTCGTCTACCGATTTGCGCACGGCTTGCACCTCGTCCAAAAAGGCGGCGGCAGGCACGCGCAGCGCACCGCTGCCCAAGATAATCAGCTGCTCCAAACCGTCCGAGGTTACCACCCGCACGCGGTGCTTTTTCCCAAGCCGGTGGGTTGCCTTTTCAATATACATGTCCGCCGTTTCCGCTTCTTTTGTATACACCACGTAAATGCCGTGCACCTTTGAAACTTCACCGGGATTGTTTTTCACTTTGTATGCGTCAAATACCAAAATCAGCTCGCACTCGCGAAATGCCCGATAGCTGCACAAAATGTCGGTCAGCCGTTCGCGCGCATGCTCTAAGCTGTGCTCGGCAATCTCTTTTAACTCGTCCCACGCGAAAATCACGTTGTAGCCGTCCACCAGCAAATACTCGGGGCCTTCTATGGTCGGTGTTTTGGAAGAATAGCTTTTTTCTTTATTCGCTGTTTTGGGCATTTGCAGCACCAAATTTTCCGCGCGCCTGATTTTGCCGTAGGTGCGCTCGAAAATTTGCATAAGCTCTTTATCTGCCGCCAAATGCTGCACATATCGCCTTACCTGCTGCGCCGAAATTTCTTCTTTCGGCTCGGGCGCAAGCGCGCTTTGCAAATGCGCAAACTGCGGCACTTCGTTCCACTTTACCGTAAACCCCGCCCCGTGCGCGCAAAAGACCGAATCCGCCGTATTTTCCAAATCCGACTCGGCATGATACCCGATTTTTTCTATAATTTCATCGGCAATTTTGCACGGTTCGTAGCCGCTAAACGAACAGGAAAGTCTGCCCTTTCCGCCGCTGTAAGCTGCAACCTTGGCGCTGTAGTTTTGCATGGTCCGAACAGGCGCACGCCCGCAAATAACCGTATTTTCATCTGTCATTTCGGGAGGCGAAAAGAGAGCCCCCATAAAATTTAAATCGTTCATCGCCCTGCCGACCGCCGTCTGCGGCACCTCTAAGCAAAAATCATACCACGGCTCAAGCAATATACTTTTTGCAGACATTAACCCCTGCCGAACGGCGCGGTAGGTTGCCTGCCGAAAATCGCCGCCTTCGGTGTGCTTTTCATGCGCTCTGCCCGACGCCAGCGTGATTTTTATATCGGTTATCGGCAAGCCCGCCAGCACGCCCACATGCGTTTTTTCCGCAAGATGCGTTAAAATCAGGCGCTGCCAGTTTAAATCAAGGTCGTCCGTGCTGCAATCGGTCGCAAGAACAATACCGCTGCCGCGCGGAAGCGGCTCTAAAATAAGGTGCACCTCTGCATAGTGCCTAAGCGGCTCGTAATGCCCAATGCCTTCCACCTTGTTTTCAATCGTTTCTTTATAGGCAATGCTGCCCTGGTCGAATGAAACGTCAGTCTGAAAACGCTCTTTTATAATCGACTGCAAAACCTCGGTCTGCACCTCGCCCATCAGCTGCACATGAATCTCTTTTAAAACGGGATTCCACACAACGTGAAGGGCGGGGTCTTCCTCCTCTAAACGGCTGAGATTTACATACGCCTTGT
Source organism: uncultured Clostridia bacterium (assembly GCA_934457515.1). Taxonomy (GTDB): domain Bacteria; phylum Bacillota; class Clostridia; order RGIG6154; family RGIG6154; genus RGIG6154. The sequence continues at coordinate 4,159 of CAKSHV010000079.1, read as the reverse complement.
TTAAATCCGTGCCCTCGGGGAACACGGCGCGATAGGTAAAAAGCGGCTCGGTTACAAGGCCTTTGGCGTTTTGCTCCGTGCCGAGTCCCTCGCCCGCAAAGGTTTTGGTAAGCCCCACTGCCGCAACCACCGTGCCCGCCTTTGCCTCTTCAATCTCGGTGAATTTACTGCCCGAATACACCCGAAGGCGCGTAATCTTTTCACTCCACGGCTCTCCCTTTTCGTCCGTTCCGCCAAGGAGCGCACGTACTTTTAGGCTGCCGCCCGTTATTTTCATGTAGGTAAGCCTGGTTTTGCTCTCGTCCTCCGCAATTTTAAACACTTTTGCGCCGAATGCGGCATTCTCTTCCTGCTGCGGAAAATAGGATAAAAGCCCCTGCAGTAAAGTGTCCACCTGCTTTAAGCGCAGCGCCGTGCCGAAAAAACAGGGAAAAACCTCTCTGTTCTTAACTGCCTTGGCAATGATTTCATCCGCAATGCTTCCCTTTTCCAAAAATTCGTTCATAAGCGATTCGCTGCACAGCGCAAGGCTTTCGTAAAACGCCTCGTCATGCGGTTTTGTAAAGTCAATGCAGTGCTCGCTTATCTTCTGCTCCAGTGCCTTTGTAAGTGCAAAAGCGTCCGCGCCCGCCAAATCCATTTTGTTTACAAAAATAAAGGTCGGCACACGATACCGTTTTAGTAATCTCCACAGCGTTTCGGTGTGGCTTTGCACCCCCTCCGACCCGCTGATGACCAAAACCGCCGCATCCAGCACATGCAGTGTGCGCTCGGTTTCGGTTGAAAAGTCCACATGCCCCGGTGTGTCCAAAAGAGTGATTTCTGCGTTATCCAAATGCAAAACTGCCTGCTTGGAAAACACCGTAATGCCCCGCTCTTTTTCAATAGCATGAGTATCTAAATGGGCGTCCTTATGGTCTACCCGCCCGATTTTGCGAATTTCGCCCGCCGTATACAAAAGTCCCTCCGCAAGGGTGGTTTTTCCCGAATCCACATGCGCCAAAAGACCGATTACCAATCGTTTCATACATTTTTCTCCCGTCAATCTATATCAAAAGTTAAAAACAGCGGACTGTCTAGGTTTAAAATATCAAAAACCGAAATTTCGGTTCCGTCCGCCAAAAGCAGTGCTTTTTGATTATCGTCTGTGCGGCGGAATTCGCCCGTGTACGTTACATACCGCCCGCCCGCTTTTTTCTCATCCGGCACAAAATAGGTGACCGAAATTTCAGGCTTTTCACTGATTTTACTGCGAAGATAGGCAATTTTGCGGTCGATTTCTTCTTTTTCGTATTCGTCAAGCTCAATTTTCGGTTGCGTAAGCCGCGCTGTTTCCGCAATGGCTGAACCGTGCCCGGTAAGTGCGGCAAAGGAGGAAAACTGCGCCGCGCGGTCATGCACCGACATGTGCGGATGCTTTTCGGACACATGATGCTTCATATATAACATGTCGTCATACTTGTTCTTCATGCCTTGTGCCCTCCGATTTGCTTGTTTCTGTCCCTTCCCGTCGCGCCCTCTTTAAAATTCGTGCCCTTTAAAATGGCGTTTTTGCCGAACTTTTTCTTGATGGACAAAACCGCCTCCTGCCTTTTCCGCTCCCGCTTTAATTCCCTTTGTTCTTTCTCTTTTTCGCGCCGCACGCGCTCGTAATCCATAAAAAAGTCAAGCTGTTCAAAGCTTTGACTGTCTTTTACAAGCTCCTCTAAAATTAAGCGGTTCGCCGTAATATTTACGCGCCGAACGGTTAAATTCGGGTCTGCAATTTCATCAAACAAATTCAAAACCGCGTCTGTAATCTGCTTGGCAGACGAGGTTCTTTCCTTTAAATTCACCGTTCCGTGCGCATGCTTCGGAATTTTTCTGCCGTATATATCGGTCTTGATTTCTCCTTTAAAAATGCCCTTTTTCACATTTTCGGTGTCATACCCGACTGTTAAAATCAGTTGGTCGGTAACAAGCCGCTTGTCCACCAAATCGAGCGCTAAAAAATCTGCCATTTCATGGCAAATCAGCTTTGCCTTGTCAAAGGGGTAAGGGCATTGCAGAACCTGACCCGTGCACAGACTGTTGGTTTGGGGCTTGTATGCCTTAACGTCCGCTATGGTGCACGGCTCATAGCCCCACGCATGGTCAATCAAAAGCTCGGCGTTTACGCCGAACAGCTTATACAAAAGGTCTTCATTAAAATGCTCGGTTTCTTTGCCGAGCGAGCAGCGCGCAATGTCGCCCATGGTATATAGGCCGTGCGCCTCCAACTTTTTGGCATAGCCTCTGCCAACCCGCCAGAAATCGGTCAGCGGGCGGTGATCCCAAAGCAGACGGCGGTAGCGGATTTCGTCCAAAAGCGCAATCCGAACCCCGTTTTTGTCGGGCGGCATTTTCTTTGCCACAATGTCCATTGCCACCTTGCAAAGATACATATTCGTGCCGATTCCCGCCGTGGCGGTTATGCCGGTCGCGTTCAAAACATCCGAAATAATGGTCATGGCAAGACGGCGCGGCGTCATTTTATAGGTCTTTAAATAATCGGTTGCGTCAATAAACACCTCGTCTATCGAATACACATGAATGTCCTCGGGCGCGATATATTTTAAATAAATGCTGTAAATCTGGGTGCTGCACTGCACATAATGCGCCATGCAGGGCGGGGCGACAATATAGTCCGCCTTAAGCTGCGGATTGCTTTTTAATTCCTTGGCGGAAAACGATTCGCCATAGAACGCACGGTTCGGCAATGCCGACAAGCGGTCGGCATTTACCTCTTTCATTTTCTGCACCACCTCAAAAAGCCGTGCTCTGCCCGATATGCCGTGGGCTTTTAAGGACGGCGAAACCGCCAGACAAATGGTTTTTTCGGTTCGGCTGCCGTCCGCCACAACCAAATTGGTATCCAGCGGGTCAAGCCCCCGCTTCACACACTCCACGGAGGCATAAAAGGATTTTAAATCAATTGCAATATAAATTCTGTTTTTATCCATTTTATCCTCCTTTTTCCTTTAATCAAACACCTTTTTCAAAAGCGCCGCGCCGTTTTCTTTCAGCCATGCGTGGTGCAAAAAATAATCGGGATAAGCCGAAAGCACCTCGTGGTAAAACGCTTTGGAATGGTTCAAATGCTTTAAATGGCAAAGCTCGTGCACCGCAACCGAATCGATAACGGGCGCGGGGCTTAACATCAGCAGGCAGTTAAAATTTAAATTTCCTTTTGCCGAGCAGCTGCCCCACCGCGTTTTCTGGCACCGAACCGTTATTTTTTTATAAGACACGCCTATTTTTTCGGCATATAATGCAACGCGCTGCGGGATATATGCCTTTGCCTTTTCATACAAATCCGAAAGCTCGGATTCGGTCAGCCTTTGAACCTCGCCAAGCGCGTTTTCGCGCTTTTTTAATTTTTCGGACTGCTTTGCAATCCAGCCTTCGTGCAAAAGCACAAACGCCCGAATTTCGTCATTTTGCACAGTCAGCGGTGCGCGCACAAGCACAGCGCCCGGCGACTGCAAATAAAGGGCAAGGGTTTTCCGCTTGCTGCGCACAATATTTATTGTAAAATCCATACTTGATTTTTTCCTCTTTTTCTGCTATCATGAATACGAAACTATATTCATTATAGTATATTTTGCGCTAAAATTCAACTGCTAAAAAATTTTTTTGAAAAAAGTGCAACATTTTGCGTACCTCATTTGTTTATAGGGTGAGGACCTCAAAAAGGAAAAACAAAATCAAACAAAATTTTAAAGGAGTTGTTCATTATGAAAAAATTAGTAAGCTTTGGATTGGCATGCGGCATTTTGTTATGTTCCGTAACCCCCGCGGTTTTGGCAGCGGATACAGAACCGATGTTAATTGCCCCGGCACCTAACGCCTACACCGTAACAGTCAACAGCGAAAAATTAGATTTAACAGACAAGGCGCCCTTTGAAGAAAACGGCGTGGTTATGGTTCCGCTCCGTGCCATGGCAGAAAAATTAGGCTATGACATTACATGGGAAGAAGACACGCAGGGCATTCACTTAGACGACGGCATTACAAACACCACCATTTATATCGGAAAAGATGTGTACTACACGGCATCATCTTTCGCAATCGGCATGAGCGCACCCTCGCCCATCGGTGCAGCGCCCGTTTTGGTAAATGATTTAACCTTTGTTCCGGT
>CAKSHV010000078.1 GCA_934457515.1 uncultured Clostridia bacterium | reverse complement strand
TTGCAGCACAGCAGCCGTAAAACGCAATGCCGTTTAAGGTTTGCAGACCACCGATTGCTATGCCGCGGTGGAAGTTTAAAAGCGGGCTGTAGCTGTCAAAAATCAGACCGCCGTTTTTCGGCGATTTTTCGCGGTTCACCGCGCCGTACAGACCGTTAAAAATCGATTTTTCAATTTCTTCGGCGTAGATAATGTCGCCCGTCAGGCACAAAAGCTGCATGCAAAACTTCATCCAGGTGACGGTTACGCAAGTCTCCTGCATGCGTCCGCGCCGACCTGTCAGCGTTTGAGTTACGGCAGAATGGTCGAAAAGCTCGTGCATGCAGCCCGCACTGCCGATGACGGTAATGTCGGTTTCCATAATGCGTTTTGCGTAGTTTTCGGCAGCCGTTTTCCATTTTTCAATGCCGGTTGCACGGTAGTATTCCAAAAGCCCTTCAAAGCAGGACATCATTTCATAGGCTTTTACAACGGGATATTCAAACGGCATTTTTTTGTTTTCATAAGCCATTTCAAAAATATTTCCCAAAGACGAGCCGCCTTCGTTTACGATATATGCCGCAAAGTCTAAATATTCCTGCCTGCCGGTTGCGTTGTACATGCGCATAACCGGTTCTAAAATTGAGCTGGAGTTCACGCCGCCCCAAATGCCGGACGTTTCGGTGATTTTCACCTGATTTTCGCCGTTTCCGATTTTTTTAATAATGTAGTCAAGATGGCGGCAGGCGCTGTCTAAAACTGTTTTGCGAAGCGCCTCGTCGCGGCAGATTTCATGGAAATGCAAAAGTCCGAGCAAAATGTATTTTCTGCTCCACATGTCCCAGCCGTTGAATTCGCCCTCTATGCTGTAGGTCGAATATCTGCCAAGCGCATCCTGTGCGGAAAGCAAATCCAAAACCGTGTCGGTTAAAATTTTGTATAGCTCGGCGTCTTGGGTGTATTGATAGGTGATGCACGCGCCGCGCATCATTTTGCCCCAATACTCGCCGCGCCACGCGTTTGTGGGGGTGTCGGGTGCGGGGTCTGCCTTAAACTGATACACAAACTTTTTCCAGTAGTCCACGTCTTTTAATTGGTTTTCCTGCACAAAATATGCCGTGTCGTCCATGATTCCGTCAAATGAATAAAAGGAACCGAACGGGAAAAATATGTCTGTTTTTTCTCTTGTTTTATACTGCGGATTCTGTTTTAAATAGCTTTTAACCGTTTCATTCATTGCTTTTTCTGCCTTTCTTTATTTTTGAATTAAGGTTGCGTTAACGACCTGGGCATAAACCCGCACCATAAAATCGTTCGGGTGGTTTACATTGTTGCCCGTAAGGTCAATGTATCGTTTTCTGCTTATTAAATATTTATGTACATCGGTCACATTGACCGTTGCGGCGTTTTTGTCCGCGCCGCAAAGGGGCTCAAGCACATTTTTATACTCCGCCTGGTACTGCACGAACGGACTTTTTTCATTGGTCAAAATTGGATTCGGCAGCGAGGTTGCCACAAGCAAAAACGCACATTCGGGATTTTTGGCCCGAATAATTTTCATAATCTTTTTTATGTGTGACTGAAAAACTTCGGGTGTGTATCCGCCGTTCATGCCGAACGCCAAAATCACCATGTCGGGGTTATGCACGTTCACCAGCTCGTCTGCATTTTCCATGCCCCACTTGCTGCACTTTCCGCCAACCGACGGGTTGTGCATGGTAATATTTAAATTATGATAATGCTGCTTTAAACAGTCGGTTACAAGGTCAATCCACATCGGAAGGAAAGGCTTTGCTCCCGTTTTGCTGCTTGCGTTCGCGCCTGCCGAAATACTGTCGCCGTAAAGCACTAAACTAAACGGTTTTCCGTTTTTTAATTTGTCAATTGCAATCTGCACCTTATCGCCCTGATACGGCGGCACAAAGCCATCCCAAGTGTTTTCACAGGTGTAGCTTACCGCAATCTGATGTTCATGAAAAAAAGTCCCCTCCGAAAACAGGCTGGGGCGTCCGTCGTCCCGCACAAAATGCTGCATTTCGGGGTAGCCGTTGCCGTATAACTGCTCTTTTGTGAAATACGCCATGCGGCTGTTTGCCGTCCTTGTTACATCTCTGCCTTTTATCACATAGTCTTTTCCGCCCGTGTAGGTTTCGGTCAGGCAGGCGTTTTTTACGCAGATAATGTCTTTGGGCATAAACAAAAGTCTGCCCGCAATGTCGCCGTCGCCGTTTTCGGTCATGGTTATAAATTCATCCGTCATTTCGTCCGTTTCCCAAACGGGCGCAAGTAATTTTTCCGTGTCCATAAACATGCTCCCTCCATGCAAAAAAAGTATATCTTTTTTGGTTTTAAAAGTCAATACTTTTCGGCAAAATGCGAAAAATAAGCTTTAAAAGTAAAAATTTCCCACTTTTTAGGCTTTACATTTGGTGCCTGATGTGGTAAAATCGACATAGATGTGAAATTCGTTTCGGAAGGATATGAAAAAAATGGAGTTAAAAGGAAAGAAAGTCTGTTTTTTAGGTGACAGTATTACCGAAGGATCGGGAGCGAGCAACGCCAAGTATTGTTTTGTTTCACAGTTTGAAAAACTCGCAAAGTTAAAAAAAGCCTATAATTTCGGCATCGGCGGCACGAGAATTGCCAAAAAACGCGTGCCCTCGTTAGCCCCCACGCACGACCAGGATTTTATAAGCCGTTACCCCACGCTGCCCGATGATTCGGACATTATCTGTGTGTTCGGCGGCACCAACGACTACGGCCACGGCGACGCGAAAATCGGCACGATGGAAAGCCGCGACCCGTATACCTTCTACGGCGCGTGCCACACCTTGTTCGAGGGACTTATCAATAAATTCTGCGGCAAACCGATTGTGGTTTTCACGCCGCTCCACCGCGAAAATGAAACCGAAAAAGATATGAACGGCCACATTTTGAAAGAATATGTGGAGGTTATCAAAGAAGTTGCAGCATACTATGGTCTGCCCGTTCTTGATTTGTACATAAAAAGCGGCATGCAGCCGGCTGTTCCGATTGTGAAAGAGCGCTTAATGCCGGACGGTTTGCACCCGTCGGACGAAGGACATAAGATTTTGGCACAGCGCGTGAAAGGCTTTTTAGAGTCGTTATAAAATTAATTTTGTCCGCACAGAACTTGTGCGGACGATTTTTTCAGGAGGCGTTTTTAAATATGAAACTTTTGGTTGTTGTGGACATGCAGAATGATTTTATTGACGGTGCTTTGGGCACAAAGGAAGCAGAGGCGATTGTGCCGAACGTGCAGCAAAAAATAAAGGAGTTTGAAAACGAAAACATTATTTTCACGCGTGACACGCACGGTGAAAATTATTTAAACACAAACGAGGGTAAACATCTGCCCGTTCCGCACTGCGTAAAAGGCACGGACGGCTGGCAGATTGCAAAGGCCTTAAAAACGGACGGGGCGGAAATTATTGACAAGCCGTCGTTCGGGTCGGAAGAGCTTGCGGTTCGCGCAAAGGCGCTTTGCCCCGAAAGCATAACCCTTGTGGGGCTTTGCACCGATATCTGCGTCATATCCAACGCGCTTTTGTTAAAAGCGGCTCTTCCCGAAACTCCGATTTTTATAGACAGCAGCTGCTGCGCGGGCGTTACGCCCGAAAGCCACCAAAATGCTTTAAATGCTATGAAAATGTGCCAGATTGAAATTCTGTAAGGAGAGCGTTCCATGCAAAAGAAACATATTGCCTATCTGCAAATGGTCGCCGCGTCTGTTTTGTGGAGCACGGCGGGCATTTTTATGAAACAGATTAACTCGAATCCCTTTTCCATTTCGGGATTCCGCAGTCTGTTTGCCGCACTTTGCGTGTTTTTGTGCATAAAAGCGGGAAAACAAAAGATAATTTTAAATAAAAAAACCGCGCTGTCCGCGCTGTTCCTTTGCGGCACGTTCACGGCATTTACATGTGCCAACAAATTAACCACCGCGGCGAACGCCATTGTTTTACAGTTCACATCGCCCATTTTCATTGTGGTGATTTCCGCGCTGTTTCTGCACCGGAAAATTAAAAAGGCGGATTTAATTGCGGTCGGTGCGACCTTTATCGGCATTTTTCTGTTTTTTTTCGACAGCATGTCGGGCGGTGCGCTTTTGGGAAATATCGTTGCGGTCGGCGCGGGCATTTCTCTTGCGCTTATGTACATAACGCTCGGCTCTGCCGAAGGGGACGAGCGCATGAGCGCCGTGCTGTTCGGACAGTTGCTGACCGCTGCGGTCGGGCTGCCGTTCACGTTTTTCCTGCCCTTTGCGCCAAGCAGCACCGGATGGCTGTTTTTGGTGCTTTTGGGCATTTTCCAGCTGGGAATTCCGTATATTTTGGTGGCAAAAGCAAGCGGAAACTGCTCGCCCCTTGCCTGCTCGCTAATCGGCGTTGTCGAGCCACTGTTAAACCCCGTTTGGGTTGCGGTTTTTGACGGAGAAATGCCCGGCATGTGGGCGTTTATCGGCGCGGGCATTATTTTAATATCCGTCACCCTTTGGTGCATTTTGTCCGACCGTGAAAAGGCTTAAACCGCTTTTTTCAGCTCGGTCATTGAAACGGTTTTCTTTTGTTTCACTGCTTTTTTCGCCGATGCGGCCGCCGCTTTGTTTACCAGTGCGCCGAACACGACAAGCGAAATGCCGATTGCCGCTCTGAAAACGGCGGTTTTTAAAGAAATATCATTTAAGTCGCACGCACCTGCCGTTCCGATAACAAGCAAAGCACCGATTAAAGAGATTATTTTTGACAGTTTCATATTTAAACACTTCCTTTCTCTTCTGTGACTTCAGTATAGCAAAGAAAGTGTCCCATAAAAAGGACAGAAAAAAATGCCCGGATCGCAAAAAGGCAAATAAAAAATAGCCTTAATTTATTGTAAAACCAAGAAGTAACTTGGGGTTGAAAAATCTCATTTTATTCGATTTTTCTTCTTTTAATTGCCTTTTTGCTACGAACAAACTTCACCTCTCGGAGTATATACATACGCCGTCGGGTTCAGTTTGTCCGTTCTGAACATTTTTACTGTCCTTTTTGTTTGGAAAGTAACCAAAATTCATCAAGTCCCATACACTGTAGAAGAACAAAAGCGGCGCTTCATACGAAAACAAAAATTGCCGTCCGCGGCTTTATGTAAAAGCCGCGGTGAAAGAAAGGGTATGGTGGTTTAAAACATGTGCGGCATTGCAGGATTTGTGAACTTCAAAGAGGATTTAAGCGGCAGATACTATCAGGAAATCGGCGAAAATATGGGGGAGGTGCTGACCCACCGCGGACCGGATGCAAAGGGAATTTGGCAGGGGAAAAACGCGGTTTTGTCCCACGCACGGCTTGCCGTTATCGACCCGCTCGGCGGCACGCAGCCCATGACGCGCATTTTTGGCGGCGCGGAATACACCATTGTGTACAACGGCGAGTTGTATAACACGAAAGAAATCCGCCGCGAGCTGACAAACAGCGGGTGCAGCTTTTCCACAGCCTCGGACACTGAGGTGCTTTTAATGGCATACATATATTACGGCGCGGGCTGTGTGCACATTTTAAACGGAATTTACGCCTTTGCGATTTGGGACGGCAGAAAGAATGAACTGTTTATGTGCCGTGACCGATTCGGCGTAAAACCGCTGTTTTATGCGAAAAAAGACGACTTTTTTCTGTTCGGTTCGGAAATAAAAGCCCTGTTTCAGTTCCCTTGCATGAAAAGGATTTTGGGCAGAGAGGGCGTTTGCGAGGTTTTGGGTATCGGTCCTGCACGCACGCCCGGTTGCGGCGTGTTTAAAGGCATATCCGAAGTGCCGCCCGGCGGATTGAAAATTGTATCCGATTCGGGAATTGTAAGCAAAAACTACTATTCTCTGCACTCCGTTATGCATACCGACAGCTACGAAGAAACTGTAAGCACCGTGCGCTATCTTTTGCAGGATGCCGTTCGGCGGCAGACCGTGTCGGACGTTCCGCTGTGCACCTTTTTGTCGGGCGGACTGGATTCAAGCTTAATTACCGCCATAACGGCGGAACACACCGACAAAACACTCACAACCTATTCCTTTGACTACGAGGGGAACGACAAGTATTTCAAGCCCTCCGAATTTCAGCCGAATGCCGACAAAGACTATATCGACATAATGGCAAATGCCTACCAAACCGACCACCATGTGCTGTACCAAAATTCTGCCGATTTGGTTAAAAATCTGTATGCTGCCGTTCGGCATAAGGATTTGCCCGGCATGGCAGACGTGGATTCTTCGCTTCTGGGCTTTTGCAGACAGGTAAAACAAAAGCACACCGTTGCCCTTTCGGGCGAGTGTGCAGACGAAATTTTCGGCGGCTACCCCTGGTTTTTCCGCGAGGAAATGCTAAACTGCGACACATTCCCGTGGTGTCCCGATTTAAAAGTGCGCACCCGCTGTTTCAGCAAGGAAATGGAAAAGGTGGACGTTGAGGACTATGTGCGCTCGCGCTACACCTCCTTTTTGTCCGACATGCCTGCGTTTCCTTACCGCACGCCCCTTGACACGCGCCGTCAGGAAATTGCATACTTAAATATTTACTGGTTTATGGCAACGCTTTTAGACCGAAAGGACCGCATGAGCATGGCGAGCGGTTTAGAGGTGCGCGTGCCGTTTTGCGACCACAGGCTGATTAGCTATGTTTGGAACATTCCGTGGGAGATGAAAGCCAAAAACGGCGAGCGCAAGCATGTTCTGCGCGAGGCGGCGCGGGGACTTTTGCCCGAAACCGTGCGCGTCCGTCCGAAAAGCCCGTATCCGAAAACGCACAACCCCGATTTTGAACGGCTGGTTAAGGCCGAGCTTTCGGAAGTGGTCCGGGACAGAAACGCGCCTGTTTTTCAGCTGATTGACAGGGAGTATGCCGAAAAACTTACAGGAAAGAGCTTTAACTACGGCAAGCCGTGGTTCGGTCAGCTTATGGC
>CAKSHV010000077.1 GCA_934457515.1 uncultured Clostridia bacterium | reverse complement strand
TCCTTAAGAAGAACCCTTTTGTCATCTCTTCCGGGTGCTGCAGCGTCGTTTATTAAAATCAACGGTGTTCAGCATGAGTTTTCAACCATCCCCGGTGTAAAAGAGGACGTTGTGGAGATTATTTTAAACATCAAGAATCTGCACGTTAAATTGCACGGACAGGGACCCAAGCTTGTATACATCGATGCAAGCGGTAAGGGCGTTGTTACGGCAGGGGACATTAAATGCGACGCAAACGTTGAAATTTTAAACCCCGACCTGCACATTGCAACTTTAAACGAAGATGCAAACTTGAATATGGAAATAACGCTCACGACTGGCAGAGGCTTTGTTTCTGCCGAGAAGAACCGTGCGGACAGCCAGTATATGGTAACCGACGTGATTCCGGTTGACTCGATTTATACGCCGGTTGACAAGGTAAACTTCTATGTGGAAAACACCAGAGTCGGACAGCAGACCGACTACGACAAGCTCACATTGGAGGTTACAACCAACGGAACAACAACGCCGGACGAGGCGGTTTCCTTGGCTGCTAAAATCTTAATCGAGCATTTGGAACTCTTTATGAACCTTTCCGAGAGTGCTGCAAACACCGAAGTTTTGGTGAACAAGCCGGATTCTAAGGGCAATGAAGTATTAAAGATGACCATTGAAGAACTCGACTTATCCGTTCGTTCGTACAACTGCTTGAAGAGAGCAGGCGTGAACACGGTTGAAGATTTGGCAAGCAAGACCGAAGAAGATATGATGCGGGTTCGTAACCTTGGCAGAAAGTCTTTGGAAGAAGTGCTTCAGAAGATGGAAAGCTTAGGTTTGTCCTTGCAGAAGGAAGAAGACGAGTAAACTCGTTTGAAAAGAATAGACACCTTATAGAAAAGGAGGTATTTTCATGCCGGGAACAAGAAAATTAGGCCGCACAACTGCGCACAGAAAAGCAATGCTCAGAAGCCTGACCACTTCTTTGCTCGAAAACGGTAAAATGGTAACTACCGTTGAGCGTGCAAAAGAAGTTCGCTGCATGGCAGAAAAAATGATTACATTGGGCAAAAAGAATACACTTCATACAAGAAGACAGGCATTGTCTTATATTACAAAAGAAGACGTTGTAACCAAACTGTTTTCTGAAATTGCCCCCAAATATGCAGACAGAAACGGCGGATACACAAGAATTATTAAAATGGCTCCCAGAAGAGGAGACTGTGCATCCCAGGCTATTATTGAACTTGTTTAATTCATTTTAGCTTATCAAAAGACCTTAGCGGGTTAGCTAAGGTCTTTTTTTCACGCCGTTATATGTGCCTTAAATTTGGGATGGATTTGGATAAAACGGCACAACAATATATAAACGCGAAAAGTACCTGTGCTTGCGCAGTGAACCGCGTGCTTTTCTATTGACAAGTAAAGCAAAATATGTTAAAATTGGTATATAAGCCAAACGCAATTTAGAATGGGGGTGACAATTTGGCGAGAAGATATAACAGCGAGGAATCAAAACGGAGGATTCTGTCTGCCTGCGTTCGGCTATTCATCGAAAAGGGTTATCACAACACAACAGTTGCCGAAATTTTAGGTGAGGCAGACGTGACGAACTCATCATTTCAAAACATTTTTCGTGCGAAAGACGGCGTTTTGCTGGATTTGACCGAGTTTATGTTTGACAGCCAGTTTGCCGCGGCGCGCAGCCTTGGCGAAAAGCAGCTGCCGCCCGTGTATGTGTATGCGTCGGAAATTTCAATTCAGATGACCCTTGCAGAGTTGAACGAAAATTTAAGAGATGTGTATGTGGAGGCATATTCCAACGAGCGGACAACGGAATATATTTTCAAGCGGACTTCAGCAGAACTATACAAAATTTTCGGCTCATACAATCCGACTCTTTCGGAAAGCGATTTCTATGAGCTTGAAATCGGCACGGCGGGCATGATGCGCAATTACATGGCAAAGCGGTGCGATGTGTATTTTACCCTTGAAAAAAAGCTGGAACGGTTTTTAAACATGAGCCTGCGCGCATATAATGTTCCGGACGGTGAGTGCGAAAAGGTGATTGCCTATGTGCTTTCGATTGATATCCGCAAGGTGGCAAACCAGATTATGCAAAAACTGTTTGAATCACTTGCGATGCGATTTCATTTTGAACTGGGACAAAACTAAAAATAGGGGGTTGCTCATATGAAAGCAAGAAGAGTTTTGGCATTGTTTTTAAGTGCGGTGCTTTTGCTGCCCGTCTTTTCGGCGGCGGAGCAACCCGTTATCCGATTTACTTTGAAACAAACGGCGGCAGCGCTGTCGCAACTCAGTTCCTGAAAAAAGGCGAGAGAGTGGATCTGCCGAAAGGCCCCGAAAAGAAAGGGTTTGCATTTGCGGGCTGGTATACCAACATGAGCTTTGCGACAAAATACGACTTTTCGGCAACGACCGAAAAAACATTTACCCTGTATGCGGCATGGACGCCCGATGCGAAAAATACAATTGTGCTGACCATCGGCGAAAAGGCGGCAAGCGTGTTCGGAAAGGCAGCGGAAAACGATGTGGCGCCGAAAATCGTTAACAGCAGAACCATGCTGCCCGCGCGCTTTATTGCAGAAAACTTGGGCGCAAAGGTTGACTGGAACGAAGAAAAGCAGCAGGTTACCATCACGGGCAAGCACGTGAAAACAGGCGGGAATTTAACTATTCTGCTGACTATCGGCGAGAGCAAAGCGATTGTGAACGGAAAAGAAATTGCGCTCGACGCGGCGGCGTTTGTGGAAAATGACCGTACCTATACCCCCATTCGGTTTATTTCCGAGTGCCTTGGTGCAGACGTTGAGTGGTTTGAGGCACTGCGGCAGGTGTATATTATAAAACAGAACAAGTGTTGAAATTTTCGGCACGCTCTAAGCGGCACTTTATGTGCCGCTTTTTTCTATGTATTTAAATTTTAATTTACAAATTGCGAAAAGTGTGGTAAAGTATAAGAAAAGAGGTGGGAAAATGGAATATTATACCTATTATATGTCCCCGCTCGGCAAAATGCTGCTGGCAGAGAAAGAAGGAGCACTTGCGGGCGCGTGGTTTGAAAATCAGAAATATTATGCGGCGCGGCTGGAAAAAACGGCGCAGCTTTCGGACGGGCGCCCTGTTTTGCAGGCGGCGAAAAAATGGCTTGACGCCTATTTTGCGGGCGAAAAACCGTGTGCGGATTCTCTTCCCCTTTCTCCGCAGGGCACGGATTTTCAAAAGGAAATCTGGAAGCTGCTGCTTGAAATCCCGTGCGGAAAAACCGTAAGCTATGGGTGTCTTGCCGAGCAGTATGCCAAAAAGAAAGGACTATCGCACATGTCGGCGCAGGCGGTCGGCGGTGCGGTCGGGAAAAACCCCATATCTGTTTTCATTCCCTGCCACCGCGTGGTGGGGTCAAACGGTTCGCTTACCGGGTATGCGGGGGGCTCGGATAAAAAAGCGGCGCTCTTAAAGTTTGAAAAAGAGGGATTTTGGCTTGTGTAACGGTTTGGCGGATAAAAAACGGCTTGTCACAAATGGTTCGGAAAGGAGAAAAACATGCAGATGCGGCATGCAAAATTTGACAATATAAAAGCCCTGCTGATTTTTCTGGTGGTGTTTTGCCACTTTTCCGAGCTGTTCGGCGGTGTTTTGAAATATCGGCTGTATATGACAATTTATTTATTTCACATGCCGCTTTTTGTGTTTGTTTCGGGCTATTTTTCAAAGTTCGGACTGAAAAACACCTTATTCAAAAAGGTGTATCCGTATATTATTTTTCAGATTTTGTATTGCCTTGCGGCGGGCGAGCAGGTGCAGCTTTCCGCACCGTATTGGCTGATGTGGTATCTGTTTTCCCTTATTGTATGGAGCTTGTTTTTGCCGCTGTTTCAGCGGTTTCCCGCCGTTTCTTTCGCGCTTTTACTGCCCCTATGCCTTGCGACGGGATTTTTGCCCGTAAGCTACACGCTGTCCCTTTCTCACGTTTTGTGTTTTGCGGTTTTTTTCGTGCTTGGTGTGTGGACGGCGCAGCATAAAGAGCGTTTTTTAGCTCTTTTAAAGACCAAAAAAGCGCGTTTAACTGCCGTAATTTGCGCTGTTTTGGCACTTGTTTTGACTAAATTGATGCTTCCATTCGTGCAAACCAACTGGCTGTATTACGCGTTGCCGTATGCGGAAAACGGATGCACACCGCTTTGGCGGTTTATCTTTTTATGTATCGCCTTTTTATGGATTTTTTCTCTTATTACGCTTGTGCCGGACAAAGCTGTTCCATGCATAACAAACATTGGGAAATATAGTCTTTGCGTGTATTTACTGCACGGATTTGTTCGCTTTTGGCTTGAAAAAGCAGCGATTTTCTGTTTTTCAGACGGGCTGAATTTGTTGCTTGCGCTTGTACTTTCCCTGCTTACGGTTCTGCTTTTTGCAAACAAAGCGGTTTTTCGGATTTTAAAACCGTTTACCGATTTGGGACTGTTTTTGCCGTTTAAAGAGAAAAACGGTGTGCAGAGATTTTGTTCGGAATGGACGGCGGGGTGTGCAATTGCCCTGTTTTTCTGCTATATTTTGTTTATGGCGTACCGCGTGCCGATTTTTGAAACCCTTGCCATAACGGTACTGACATTTTTATATCATTTTGCCATGCGGCTTGCGGTGGGCGGGGCGTTTCTTTGCGTGCCGAATCGGTTCTTTGCACTTTCCAATATTCCATACCGTGCATTTCCGTTTGAAAAAAGGCTGCAGAGTGCAATAAACATAAAAAGGGTAAAATCCAAAATTCCGACCTTTTTTCCCTATGCTTTTTCCCTTTCGGACAACGAAATAGACGAAGTTTTTGCTTCGATGCGCCGCGCGGAGTTTGTGCATATTTTGTGTGCAATATTAAGCTTTGTTCCGCTGTTTTTCAGCATTCTCTTCGGTGCGTTTTACGTTTTTTTGGTGACATCTATAATAAGTGCGGCGTTTGATTTGCTGTTTGTGACGGTGCAGCGATATAATTTGCCCCGCGTTATGCGATATATGGAAAGATACGCTTTACAAAAAGAGAAATCTGTAGTATAATATTCTAATAATATAAATTTTGCAAAAAGGATTTTGAAAAGATGATTTTAACGGATAAATGGCAGGATTACGCGGTTTTGGAAACCGGCAGCGGTGAAAAACTGGAGCGGTGGGGCGATATTGTTTTGTGCCGTCCCGACCCGCAGGTGATTTGGAAATGCAATATGAAAGGCAAAAGTAAGGCGGACGCAGTGTATAACCGCAGCAAATCGGGCGGCGGAAGCTGGGATTTTAAAAAGTCTTTGCCCGAAAGCTGGACGGTTAGATATAAAAATTTGACCTTTAAAGTGCGCCCGACAGGGTTTAAGCACACGGGTCTTTTTCCCGAACAGGCGGCAAACTGGGACTTTATCGGCGACACGATTCGCGCGGCAAACCGCGAGATTCGGGTGCTGAACCTGTTTGCCTATACGGGCGGTGCAACGGCGGCGGCAGCCGCAGCGGGGGCATCGGTTTGCCATGTGGACGCGGCAAAGGGCATGGTTTCCTGGGCGAAAGAAAACCTTGCGCTTTCCTCTCTTGCGGACAAGCCTGTACGCTATATTGTAGACGATGTTTTAAAGTTCGTGCAGCGCGAACAGCGCCGCGGCAATACCTATCATGCCATTATCATGGACCCGCCGTCTTACGGAAGAGGTCCGAACGGCGAGATTTGGAAGCTGGAAAACGAGCTGTATCCTTTGGTGGAAGAATGTGCGAAAATTTTAGATGAAAAACCGCTGTTTTTCTTAATTAATTCCTATACAACGGGTTTGCAGGCGTCTGTCCTGTCGGACATTATGCACCTGTCCCTTGGGAAAAAGTTCCCCATTCGCGAAATTGTTGCCGAAGAGCTGGGCATTCCGGTTAAAAATCAGCCGGTTGTTTTGCCGTGCGGCACAACGGCACGCTGTTTGTTTAAATAATCATAAAGAAAACACCTGAAAGGAAAACATAGATGATTGAGGCAAAAAACGTTTCCTTTTCGTATGACGAGGAGGAAACCAACACAAAGAAAATTGTGGTGGACGGCATTAGCATAACGGTGAACAAGGGCGAATTTATGGCAATTCTCGGTCACAACGGCTCGGGGAAATCGTCGCTTGTTAAAATGTTTAACTGCGTGAATCTGCCGGACGGCGGCAAGGTGATTGTGGATGGGTTGGACACTGCAAACGAAGAGCTGCTGTTTGAAATTCGGCGGCGCGTGGGCATGGTGTTTCAAAACCCGGATAACCAATTGGTTGCGACCATTGTGGAAGAGGATGTGGCGTTCGGCCCCGAAAACTTGGGCGTTCCGCCCCTTGAAATCCGAAAGCGGGTGGACGACGCGCTAAAAGCGGTTGACATGTATGACTATTTGGACGCGGCACCGCACAATTTGTCCGGCGGACAAAAGCAGCGCATTGCCATTGCGGGAATCCTTGCCATGCAGCCCGAGTATTTAATTTTAGATGAATCGACCGCCATGCTTGACCCTATGGGCAGACGCGAGGTTATGGAAACCGTAAAACGTCTGAACAAGCAGGGTATGACGGTGATTTTAATTACCCATTACATGGAAGAGGCTGCGCAGACCAACCGTGTGGTTGTGCTGGAAGAGGGGCGGCTTTTGATGGACGCGTCTCCGCGCGAGGTGTTCTCGAAAGCGGAGGAAATGAAATCGCTGCGTCTTGGCGTTCCGCAGGCTTCCGAACTTGCCTACTACTTAAAAAAGGGCGGAAAAGATTTGGGAGAGCAAACCGTTTTAACGCCCGAAGAGTTTATTGCGGCGTATTTTAAGGAGAAACAATGATTGAAATTAAGCATTTAACGCATACATACACCAATGGCTCACACAAGACCGACGCGATTCGCGACATTAATTTAACCATTGCGGACGGCGAGCTGTTTGGCATTATCGGACACACAGGCTCGGGCAAATCGACCTTAATTCAGC
>CAKSHV010000076.1 GCA_934457515.1 uncultured Clostridia bacterium | reverse complement strand
TTTCACGCGCTCGGGATTATCGGGGCGAACGCCCAGCTGCTGCGCGATTTTGTCGGCTGTTTTAAAGCCGATGCCTTGAATTTCGCGCGCTAAAATATAAGGATTTTCCTGAATGGTTTCAATCGCGCCCGCGCCGAGCTGCTTGTAAATCCGCCCTGCGTAAACAGGGGAAATTCCGTTTTTCTGCAGAAACATAACAATGTTGCGCACGCCGAACTGCGACTGGTAGGTGTTGCTGATTTCAATGGCCTTCGTAAGCGATATGCCGCGGATTTCGGCAAGACGCTCGGGGTCGTTTTCAATCACGTTTAACGTGTCTTCGCCGAACGTTTCCACGATTTTGGTCGCGGTTGACGGCCCAACCCCTTTAATCATGCCGGACGCCAAATATTTGTAAATTGCCTCCATGGAATCGGGCGGCGCCTTGCTGAACGCCGCAACCGAGAGTTGTTTGCCGTAGGTGGGGTGGTTTGTGTATTCGCCCTCCACCTCAATGGTTTCTCCCGGCGCAACATAGGGCATGTAGCCGACGGCAGTGACAATGCTTTCCTGCACGCTCAGCGCCAAAACGCAATAGCCGTTTTCTTCGTTTTTATAGATAATTTCCTCCACGGTGCCGGATAAATGCTCCATGATGCGCGAAGGCTCCTTTCTTTTGTATTTTTATTTCTTATTCTTTATTGATGTGCTCGGCAAGTTCCGCACGGCTTAAAAATTTCGCCTGCGGAAAGTCTTTTTTTAGCATGATTACTTCGTCCGTTTCGGATTCCGTAAGCACAACAACGGGCAGACGGCACTCCGAAAGACAGCAAAGCGCGCTGTATCCGTCACATTTTTCTTCATCTAATTTATACAAAATTTCTGCCTGAACCGAGGACAAAAGCAGCCGGTACAGGGCAAGATAAACCGTGCAAATAACGCCCCAGACCGCGAATATGTACAGCACAACCGTAAACATAGTCTATCACCTCAGTTGCAGTATATGCCAAAGGTTTGCTTTGCGTGCGGCCGGCAATCCGTACCCGTGCGAAAGGGTGGGTTATTCGTTATGCAAAAGCTTATATACGGCGTTTTTGGATAGATTGTAAAACAGCGCCGTTTCTTTTGCCGCGTCTTTTTTGCTTAAACCTTCATCAATTAAAGATTGGGCTTTTTTTAAAATCATTTCCTCGGAAATAGTTTCGGTTTCCTCTTCGGTCGGCTCGAAGCCCGCCACAACCAAAACGAATTCGCCTTTCGGCGGCGTTTTTTCAAAGTGGGCGAGTGCCGAGGCGATGTCGGTACGCAGAATTTCTTCGTGAATTTTGGTAATTTCCCGCACGACCGCAATTTTTCGGTTGCCGAGCGCCGAAAGCAAATCTTTCAAAGTGGTAATCAGTTTATGGGGCGCCTCGTAAAAAATTAAGGTGTGAGGCAGATGTTTTACGCTCTCTAAATGTTCTTTGCGGGAGTTTTTCGTAACCGAAAGAAACCCTTCAAAAGAGAATCTGCCGGTGGGCAGCCCCGAACAAATCAGCGCCTGCACAAAGGCGCATGCGCCCGGGACGGGCACAACCGTAATCCCCGCCTCACTGCACTGCCGAACCAAATCTTCTCCGGGGTCGGAAATGGCAGGCGTGCCCGCGTCGGTTACCAAAGCGCAGTTTTCTCCCGCCGTGATGCGGGACAAAATATATTCTCCGCGCTGAATTTTGTTGTGCTCATAATAGCTGACAAGCGGCTTTTTAATGCCGAAATGATTTAAAAGCTGCAGCGTTCGGCGCGTGTCCTCCGCTGCGACAAAATCCGACATTTTCAGCGTTTCGAGTGCACGTTCCGACATATCGGACAAATTGCCGATAGGAGTTGCAACCAAATAGAGTGTTCCGTTCATTTTCTAATCCTCTTTATATTGTATAGCAGTTCATGTCCCGTAAAACGGTCATATCCTGTTTTTTTCTTTTTCATAAAGTGCCTTGCAGGTGGCAGTGTAATTGCCGTTTTCATCATAAATTATAAGGGGATTTTCCCATTTTAAGCCTTTACCGCCGTCTTTAGCCCCCTCGATTAAAATCAGGCAGGGCGGCGCGGCAGCCGTTGCATGAACCGCTGTTATGCGCTTGGGTTCAATGCGGTTTTGATTCATAAAATACATAATTTCCGCCGCGCGCTCGGGCTTGTGCACCATGGCGATTCTGCCTTTCGAACACAAAAGGCGCGATGCGGCTTTTATAATGTCCTCTAATGTGCACAAAACTTCATGCCGTGCAACCGAAAGGGGAGAGGACGGGTTTTTAAGACCGGTGCCCAGCGGCTTGTAGGGCGGGTTGCAGGTGATGTAGGAAAACGAGTTTGCGGGAAACAGAGAAGCATCTTTAATGTCGCCCTGTACAACGCGGATTTTGTCTGCCAGGTGATTAAATTCCACGTTTTTTTCGGCAAGCGCCGCGCAGGCGGGCTGAATTTCAAGCGCCGTCATGGCAGAAATGTCACATTTTGCGCTGATTAAAATCGGAATAATGCCGTTGCCGGTGCCGATGTCCAAAAGCGTGTCTTTTGGCTTTGGACGTGCAAAGTTTGCCAAAAGCACCGCGTCGGTGCCGAAACAAAAAAGGGATTTGTCCTGCCAGATTTTTAAGTTTCCGACCTGCAAATCGTCAAGCCGTAAATTGTTTTCCTCCATATTGCCTCCGTTTTAAGAAGAAAAAAGCGACGAAATGGTTTTCGCCGCTCTTTCATTCACTTCGTATTCAATTACGCTTCGTGAGGAGCGGATACAGGACAAACGCCTGCACAAGCGCCGCAGCTCAGACATTCGTCTGCATTGATCACGTATTTGCCATCTCCTTCAGAAATGCAGGAAACGGGACATTCGCCGGCGCAAGCACCGCAGCTGATGCAATCATCGCTAATTGTGTATGCCATTGGTAGCACCTCCTATCGCTTTTAAGTGTAAAGCCTTTTGTATGTACAAAGGCTATAAACCACTGATATTCAAACAGAAAAGGAATATTCCTTTCTGTTTAATCCATTATAACATAGATTTTCTGTTTTGCAAACAGTTTTTTGAAAAATTTCACGAAAACTTTAAAATATTTTAAAAAATTACTCTTCCAGTTTCTTTAAATTTTTCATTTCGTCCGCATTGACGCGGATTTCGGCGGATTTTAACACCTTAATGTCGCTGACGTGCACCAGGTGAGTCACGCCCTCGTCGTCTTTATCGTAATGAACCTTCAGTATGCCGCGCAGAAGATTTACTTCGGTCACTCTGCCTTTTCCGTCCGCCGTTTTTACAAGCGAGCCGACTGCGGGAGTGGTTTTTAATAAATCCTCATATGCCTCCTGCTCGTATTTTAAGCAGCACATCAGGCGCGAACAGGTGCCCGAAATTTTGGTGGGGTTCAGCGACAGGCTTTGTTCTTTTGCCATTTTGATGGACACGGGTTCAAAGCCCCCAAGGTGCGAGGCACAGCACAGTTTTCTGCCGCAAATGCCGAGTCCGCCGAGCATTTTTGCCTCGTCGCGCACGCCGATTTGTCGAAGCTCGATACGTGTGCGGAAAACAGACGCCAGGTCTTTAACCAGCTCGCGGAAATCCACTCTGCCGTCCGCCGTAAAGTAAAACAGAATTTTGTTTTGGTCAAAGGTGTATTCCACCTCAACCAATTTCATGTCCAGTTTATGCTTTGCAATTTTTTCCAGGCAAATGTTAAATGCCTCTTTTTCTTTCTTTTCGTTTTCCGTCGCCTGCTTTTTGTCCTTTTCGGTTGCAACGCGGATAACGGGCTTTAACGGGGGAACAACGTTTTTGTCATCGGTCATTTTGTTCGGGATTGCCACATCGCCGATTTCCACGCCGCGCGCGGTTTCCACAACAACCTGCATGCCCTCGGAAAGTTTATTTTCGCCCGGGTCAAAGTAGTAAACTTTGCCCGCTTTTTTAAATTTAACGCCTACGATTTCTATCATGTAATGCCTCCCAGGTTTCCAGTAAAAAGTCTAAAACCGCGCCCTCAAAATTCGCCGAGCCTTTCAGTGCCGCAAGCAGCTGTGACAGGCGCTCTGCCGTGTCCGCAACCGCTTTTTCACTCCATTTTTCCGAAAGCTTTTTAAGCTCCGAAGAAAGGTCGGAATTTATGATTTGCGGTATGTTTTGCTTTATAAATAAAATGTCCCGCAGCATGGCAAGCCAAAAATCCGCAATTTGCGGAAAGATGTCCGCATTTTCTTTTAAATAGCCGCAGAGATTAAAAATGCATGATTTTTCACTGCCGCAGAGTTTGGTTAAGAACAGGCACAGCCGTCTTCGAATGTCAACCGCGCCGTTTTCCTCGATAAGGGATTCGGCAAGCGCGGGCTGCCCCTGGCAAAAGGCGGCACAAAACGGCGCCAATTCTTTTTTCTCGGGGTATTTTAGCTGTAAATATTGCCTAATTTCTATTTCTGTCGGCGGTGTGAGCTTAAATTTATGCGGAATTCTGGACAAAACGGTTTGCAGCAAGTCCTCTTCCTTGCGCGCACAAAGAATTAAAACGCCGTATGCCGGCGGCTCTTCAATCACTTTTAAAAGTGCGTTTTGCGCGGCGGGAGTGAGTGCCGATGCATCATCGAAAATAAAAATTTTGCGATTGCCCAAAAAAGGTTTGATATACATTTTCGATATCATGTCGCGTACTTCTTCCACGCCGAAACTTGCTTTGTTTTTTAATTTTTTAACCGTGAGCTTGTCCGGATGGCTGCCTGCAAGCAGTTTTGCGCAAGAGGGGCATTTTCCGCACATATCGGTGCCGCCCGCATCGCACAAAAGTGCGTTTGCCAAAGCGTCTGCAAGGTCGCCCGACGTGCCGGGATCGCCTACAAACAAAACGGCGTGCCGCAGGGTTTTCTCTTTTATGCTTTGCTGAAGATTATTCTTAATGTCCGACTGCCATCTGATTTTCTTAAAATCCAAAACAGACCTCCGCATGATTTAATCATAACAGATATATTATATAGAAAAAAAGCGCATTTGTCAATAGAGGGGATGTTAAAAAACTTCGGAACACAAGAAAAGAAAAAAGAGGAAAAATTTCTTTTCTTGCTATTGACTTTTTTCCTATCCCTTTTGAAAAAAGCAAAGGACAGAATAAAAAGCCAACCGACTTTTTATTCTGT
Source organism: uncultured Clostridia bacterium (assembly GCA_934457515.1). GTDB lineage: Bacteria > Bacillota > Clostridia > RGIG6154 > RGIG6154 > RGIG6154. The sequence continues at coordinate 1,855 of CAKSHV010000076.1, read as the reverse complement.
CCCGTATGTCGGCTTTTAGCCGACGCCGCCTTTTTTAGCAGCAGCAGTTATTGTTTCCGAAGATGGAATTGTTTCCGAAAAGCAAAAGTACGATAATTACGATAACAACAACCCACAGCCAGGAAATTTCATTGTTATTGCAGCAGTCAGACATGGTATGGTTCCTCCTTTCCAAATCGTTTAGCAGCACTCACTGTCGTTACAGCCTTTGCCGCACCAGAATAAGAGCAGGAACAAAATGATGAACCATAAAATAGTGTCCTGATCCAAGCAATCAAACATAGCCATAAAGCAATTCCTCCTTTTCAATAGCATAGTATGTCGGCTTTTTTATTTTTGTTACAAAACAAATTGACTTTTTTTCAAAAACGTTGTATAGTATACTTATAGAAACAGAAATAAAAAACGGAAAGACAGAGAACATACCGAGGAGGAAAAATATGAATGTTTTGGTTTTAACCGTTTCTACCGGGCAGGGACATCATTCTACGGGTCAGGCCATTGTTGAATATATTAACCGCTCCGGCAATGAGGCAAAGATGGTGGACGCATATGAATATATCAGTCCTTTGATCAGCGAAAGTATTCAGAGGAGTTATTTACTTACCACAAAATATACCAAAAAGGCGTGCGGTAAGGTGTACCGTCAGGCGGAAAAGGCGGACCTTACGCGCCACGAAAATTTTGTTTCGGTTGCAAACCATGTGCTGGGTAATCTCTTAAAGCCCTGCATTGAGGAGTTTCAGCCGGACGTTATTGTGTGCACCCACGTTATGGCAACTCAACTTTTGGAAGCCTATATGAAAAAATACAAACATAAAAATGTAATTACCATGGGTATTATTACCGATTTTACCATTCATCCTTACTGGGAAGGCGCGAAAATCGATTATTTCATTACTGCAAGCGAGCTTTTGGGCAACCAGATTCGGAAAAAGAAAATCCCTCTTGAGAAGGTGCGCGCGTTCGGTATTCCGATTAAGGAAAAATTTGCGCATAAATACAGCCGCGAAGAGGCTTGCGCAAAACTCGGCATAGAAAACAAAACCACTGTTTTGGTTATGAGCGGCTCGATGGGATACGGCAACGTGATAAAACACGTTCGCGCGCTGGACGAGCTGGATATGGACTTTCAGATTATTGTTGCGTGCGGCAACAATAAGGCGATGAAGAAGAAAATTGATAAAATGAAGCATCAGAAAACCATTTACACATATGGGTTTGTGGACACGGTGGACTTAATGATGGACGCTGCGGAATGCATTGTAACCAAGCCGGGCGGGCTTTCGGTGTCCGAGGCGCTGGCTAAGGGTTTGCCGCTTATTTTAATGAACCCCATTCCGGGTCAGGAGGACAGAAATTTAGAGTTTTTGTTAAACAACGGCCTCGCACAGTACATTACCGAAACATATCCGGTGGACGAAGCGGTGTATCAGCTTTTATCCAATCCTTGGCGGCTGGAGAATCAGCAGAACGGAATCCGTGCGGTAGGCAAGCCGTTTGCCACAAGAGATTTGTGTGAATTTATTTTAGAGGTGGGCAATGAAAGCGTGGAAAATCGCTGAATCGATTATCAAAAAATTAAATGAAAACGGATATGCTGCCTATTTTGTGGGCGGTTGTGTGCGGGACAGATTAATGGGGCTTGAGCCTGATGACATAGACATAACAACCGCGGCTATTCCCACGGAAATAAAAGAACTTTTCGGCAAGACGGTTGACACAGGAATAAAACACGGTACGGTTATGGTTGTACAAGACGGTTTTTCGTTTGAAATCACTACTTTTCGCACCGAGAACGGTTATGCCGATCACCGAAAACCTGATGATGTGCACTTCGTGCGCAACATACGTG
>CAKSHV010000075.1 GCA_934457515.1 uncultured Clostridia bacterium | reverse complement strand
GTTTTGTTCCCTACACCGCTATAACCCTTGCCCGGCGGCAAAAGCAGCTTCAGCGCGTCGTAATACGTGCAGATATATTCCTCCCGAATCCAGGACAAAAGCTCGATTTCCTTTTCGGTTAACAAGGGCGAAACCACACACGAAATGCGTTTAAGCTTGTCACTTTTCGGGACGGTATCAAACGACAGAATTACACCGTCTGTTTCTTTGTTTCCATTTCCGAAAGGCACTTTCACCCAGTCGCCTGCTTTTTCGTCTTTCTGCGGCAAATAGGAAAAGCATTTGTCCACCGCGTGGGCAGGATTATTGATAATTACGCACGCGACACGAACGGTATCTTCCATAAATTATTCTTCTGTTTCCGCTTCCTCATCATCGGGATGCGTGAAAATTTCAACCTTGCCCTGGTCGATTTCGTTAATGGCAATCGAAACCGGCTTGTCGCTGCTTGCCTCGGCAAGCGGCTCTTCACCGTCGGTTAACTGTCTTGCGCGCTTTGCAACGGCAATAACCAGTGAATAACGGCTGTCCGTCTTCTTTACCAAATCGCTTGTTGTAGGTCTTAACATCATAATGAATCTCTCCAATCTCTATTTTAAGTATATCCGATTTTTTATTTTTTAGAAAAGTTCTGCCGTGCAGCGCTCAACTTTTGCCTGCTCCGCCTCGATGATGGCGCGGATTTTTTTTACGGCGTTGTCCACCGTGTCGTTTTCCACATAATACTGATATTCCGTACCGAACGAAAGTTCGCGCGTAACTTCTGCCATGCGCTTTTCAATCACATCTTCCGTTTCGGTTCCGCGGCCCGTAATGCGGCTTTTTAATTCCTCTAAAGAGGGCGGCAAAATGAATATGTAAACGCCCTCGGGATGCTTTTCTTTGATTTTCATGGCACCCTGCACTTCAATTTCCAGAATTACATTTTTCCCTTCATTGATTTTGCTTTCCACAAACGAGCGGGGCGTTCCGTAGTAATTGCCGCAATACTGCGCCCATTCCATCAGTTCGCCTTGCTTAATCATGCTTTCAAATTTCTCTTTGTCATAAAAAAAATAGTGCTTTCCGTGCTCTTCGCCTGTCCGCGGTGCGCGGGTCGTGGCGGAAACGGAGGTTACAATGTTTTCGTCCTCGGTCAGGCGGGAGCAAACCGTTCCTTTTCCCACGCCGGACGGACCGGAAATAACCAAAAGTAAACCCTTGTCGTTCCGAATCATACGTTTTACCCCTCCTTATTTTCAAGTCTGCCGGAAATGGTTTCGGGCATGATGGCAGACAGAATAATGTAGCCGTTTTCCATAACCAAAAGGGCTCTTGTCCGTCTGCCGAAAGTCGCGTCAATCACCTTGCCCTGTTCTTTATTGTCCTGAATCATTCGCTTAATGGGCGCCGACTCGGGGCTTATAATGCCGATTAATTTATCTGCGGAAACCAAATTTCCGTAACCAATGTTAATAAGCTGCATTTCTCCACCGCCTTACTCCATATTCTGAATCTGTTCACGAATTTTTTCAATAATGGTTTTCACTTCAATCACAATTTCTGCAATTCTAAGTTCATTCGCCTTTGAACCGATGGTGTTGATTTCGCGGTTCATTTCCTGGATAATAAAATCCAACTTTTTGCCGACTGCGCCGCCGCTTTCCATCATGCCGCGTACTGCCTCGACATGGCTTCTAAGGCGCACAATTTCCTCGTCTACACAGGTTTTGTCGGTGTAAATGGCAACCTCGGTTAAAATGCGTGTTTCGTCAATTTCCACCATGGTAGACACCACTTCGCGCACGCGGTTATACAGCTTTTCGCGGTATTCTTTAATGGTTTCGGCGGAAATGGTTTCAATTTTGGAAACGTAACCTAAAATTTCCTCCGTTTTGATTAAAATATCGGTTTTTAAACGCTCGCCCTCCTGGGCACGGAGCACGTTGTAATTCTCAAACGCCTGTTCCGCAACGGGGCGGATTTCCTCCCAAAGGGATTCATCGTCCTGCTCGGCATGCTCAACGCGCAGCACATCGGTGCTTAAAAAGCGCGTAACTGAAATGTCAGGTTCTAAGCCTGTAAGCTCTGAAAGCTCGCGGAACGCGTTCATATACTGCAGCGCCAAATCCTTGTCGACCGTTACGGTTTTGCCGCTTTCCTCGCCTGTCGTAATGTTAATAATAATGTCAATCTTTCCGCGGGTTGTGTAGTTCCCCACCATGCCGCGCAGCTTGTCTTCCGCAAAGGTTAAATACTTCGGCATGCGGAAATTTAAGTCTAAATATCTGTGATTGACCGATTTAATTTCCACTTCAATTTCTTTGGACGGCAGAGTCGCATTTGCTTTTCCGTAGCCCGTCATGCTTCTGATCATAAGAAAAAATCCCTCCGATTGGTTCAAAACATCTTTTATCATTTTATTTTAACATAACAATACAGAAAAATCAAGCAAATCTGCGCATTTTGCCTGATTTTTGTTGATTTTTACGCAAAAAAGAGGTCAAACAATTGTTTGACCTCTTAAAAACCGAATTGCATTTTACCATGCTGTCTCAGGTTTTTCCTCCTGCAAAACAACATCGAAAGACAAATTCTGTCCGTCACGAACAGCCTGCATCTTCATGGTTTCACCCACAGAGTGGCTCTTCTTTGCGGTGTTAATGTCGTCAATACTCGTCACAACTTTGCCGTCGCATTTAACGATAATGTCGCCTGCTTTCAAGCCCGCCTTTGCAGCGCCCGAACCCGCGGTTACTTCCTGAATATAAAAGCCGACCGGCAAATCATAATACTGTGCCATTTTGCTTGTAATATTCGTTCCCGCAATGCCGATAACCAGTCTGCCGCGAACATAGCCGTATTCTTTCAAATCGGAAATAACGGAATTAACTGTGTTGCTCGGAATGGCAAAGCCTAAGCCTTCAACACCTGTCGACGCCATTTTAACCGAGTTAATGCCAATAACTTCGCCATAGGAGTTAATCAAAGCACCACCCGAATTGCCGGCGTTGATTGCAGCGTCTGTCTGAATCAGCGTCATGGTTCTGTTATCCACCGTAACACTGCGGTTTACCGCACTGATAATGCCCTGCGTAACCGTTCCCATCAGCTCTTCGCCCAAGGGATTGCCGATTGCAACCGCCTTGTCGCCAACCGTTACCTGCGAAGAATCGCCAAGCGTTGCATACGGAAGATTGGTGTCCTCGATTTTAAGAAGTGCAATATCCGAATCCTCGTCTGCGCCCACAACTTTTGCATCATACTGTGCGCCGGTGCTGAGCGTAACTTTCAATTTTGTTGAACCCTCGATGACATGGTTGTTTGTAACCACATAACCGTCCTGGCTGATAATAACGCCCGAGCCCGTTCCTTGTTTTACTTCTTTTTGCTGATAGTAATAATAGTTGCTGCCCGAACCGTAATTTTCAATGCCGACAACCGCGGGACCGACAAGTGCCGCAATCTCCTGGGTAGTCAGTTCGCTGCCGGTTTTAATGTTCGCATCGCCGACCGAGGTTTTGGATGCCTGAACCGTGCTTTGCGTCGGGGTAGTGTTTAATGCCTTATCATTCCCGGAGGTAAACTGCGGAAGTGAGAATGCAACAACCGTTCCCATAAACACTGCAAATGCCAAAACCGATGCCATAACCACTTTAAAGCGGCTGATGTTGTGTTTCGGTTTTTTCGGCGGAACGGGCTGCATATAATGCATCTCGCTTTGCGGTTGTTCTGAACCTAAGTCATACACTTCGGCATCATTTACGTCCAACCGAACATCTTTGTTTTCTGTTTCGTTTGTTTCAGGTATATTGTTTCTTTCTTCGAACTCATTCATAATATCCTCTCCTTTTCCTATTCTCTATGGATATTATAACTCCTAAATATGATAAATGTGTGAAAAAAATGCAAATTGATTATGAAATCATTTTGTAGAAAATTTGTATCCCACGCCGCGCACCGTCACAATCGCCCAGCCCTTTTCATGACCGGCAAGTTTTTGGCGCAGACGCTTAATGTGCACATCCACCGTGCGCAAATCAGAATAACATTCAAATCCCCAAACTCTGTCCATAAGCTGCTCTCTTGTAAACACCAAATTGGGGTTAGATGCCATGAGAAACAGTAAATTTAATTCTTTCGGCGGCAGCGTATACGGCACGCCGTCCAGTGTCAGCTCGTAATTCGTAAGGTTAATGTGAAGCCCGGGATAAACCACCTCGCGGCTGTTTTTGCCAAGCCCGCTTTTTGAATTATAGCGCCTGTAAATCGCGCGGATTCTTGCAATCACCTCGTCCGGGTCAAACGGAACCGAAATATAGTCATCTGCGCCGACCTCTAAGGCAGTTATGCGGTCTAAAACCTGCGATTCCTGCGCCATAACCAACACAGGTATATTGCTGTTTTTGCGGATTTGAGCAATAAATTCATTCACGTCCCGCCCCGCATTGGCATTTACAATCACAAACGACGGCGCTTCTTCGTTAAACCGCCGAATTCCGCGCTCGAAATCGGGCTCTTGTAATAGCCTCGCATTCCGGCTTTCCACTTTGCGTCTTAAAAGCTCGCAGTTGCTCCATGCGCTGTCCACCATCAAAATCTTATCCGTCTGCACAAACCAAACCCCTCTCCCGCCATATTCCGTCAATTCCTTTTTATATAGTATATCACTTTTTCCCACTAAGTACAATACTTTTTATTCATAAAAAAGCTATTGCTAAAATACATCAATTGTGGTATAATTAATTTATTGTGTTTAACAAAGAAGAAAAAACTCGTAAGGAGATGGAAATAAAATGAAATTAGGTATAGTCGGATTGCCGAATGTCGGAAAAAGCACCCTGTTTAATGCCATAACGCAGGCGGGCGCGCAGTCGGCAAACTATCCTTTCTGCACAATTGAGCCAAACGTTGGTATCGTTTCGGTACCGGACACGCGCTTAGACGTGCTTGCAAAAATGTATGACACCGAAAAAGTTACCCCCGCAACCATTGAATTTGTTGACATTGCAGGCTTGGTAAAAGGCGCAAGCCGCGGCGAGGGACTAGGAAACAAATTTTTGTCCCATATTCGTGAGGTAGATGCAATTATCCACGTGGTTCGTTGCTTTGAGGACCCAAACATCATTCACGTGGATGGTTCGGTTTCTCCCCTGCGCGACATTGAAACCATTAATTTAGAGCTGATTTTTGCGGACCTTGAAATGGTAGACAAGCGTTATGAGCGTGTTGCCAAAACCGCGCGGAACGACAAAAAATATGCAGCGGAGGCTGACCTGTTAAAGCGGATTAAAGACGTTTTGGAGGCAGGCAAACCCGCGCGTACATTAGAATATTCGGATGAGGACAAGGAGCTTTTGAAAGAAATCGCACTTTTAACCTTAAAGCCGGTAATCTATGCCGCAAATGTATCGGAAGACGATTTTGCAAATGGAATTGAAAACAATGAAATGGTGAAAGAAGTAACCGAGTTTGCCAAAACCGAAAAATCGGAGGTTCTTCCCATTTCGGCAAAAATTGAAGAGGATATTTCCCAGCTCGAACCCGAGGAAAAACAGTTGTTTTTAGAAGAAATGAATCTTTCCCAGTCCGGCTTGGATCGCCTGATTCAGAAAAGTTATGCGCTTTTGGGACTCATCAGCTATTTAACGGCGGGCAAACCCGAGGTTCGCGCATGGACCATCACAGAGGGCACCAAAGCACCCCAGGCAGCGGGAAAAATCCACACCGATTTCGAGCGCGGATTCATTCGCGCAGAGGTTATCGCCTATGACGATTTAATTGCAAACGGCTCGATGGCAGCCGCAAAAGAAAAAGGTCTTGTCCGCTCGGAAGGCAAAGACTATGTCGTAAAAGACGGCGATATTATTTTGTTCCGTTTTAATGTGTAAAAACATTTAAATTTCTCGACTGCAGCAAACCAAATATGATATTCATCAAGGAATATGCTCACCGCCTCCGCATACATATATAGCGGAGGTGGTTTTTTCATGTCGAAAAAGCTGTTGATTTATGAGGGATTAGGATTGCTTTTTTCACTTCTGTGCGGCTTAATTTTACACTACACCTATGCGTTAAGCGGCAAAAATATAATTGTTTCATTCTTTTCCGCAACAAACGAAAGTGTTTGGGAGCATTTGAAACTATTGTTCTTCCCCGCTTTTTTGTACACAGCAATTGAGTATTTTTACATCGGAAAGCGTTATAGCGGATTTATAATCACAAAAGCACTCGCCGTATTAATCGGTCTTTTATTCACTACCGCGGCATACTACACCTACTCGGGTGCAATCGGAAAAAATATTGGGCTAGTTAATATTCTGATCTTTATTTTTTCCTGCCTTGTTTGCTATGGATTTTCCTATTTTAAGCTTTTAAATAACAGCCCCAGAACAAAATACGCCAATGCATACGGCGCTGCCTTGTTTTTTTTGCTAACATTGCTTTTCATTTTGTTCACGCTCACTCCGCCCGAAATTCCATTGTTTGGTTTTTAATTTAAAGCAACTTTATGTAAATTTCATTCACATATCAGCAGCACAAAAAAGGCAAGAAAAAAGCTCCCATTTAGGGAGCTTTTTATTATGCGATAATGATATTAGTCAAACAAACCTTCATCAAAGTAGATTAAGTTCAAAGACTGGAGATTATCACCCTTGTTAGCAATACGGATCAGGACTCTCGGGCACTTGTAGTAGCCGTCATCACCCAGTAATACGTTTGCAGGGAGATTATTTTCATCAACTTCGCTGTCTTCCAATTTTTCAGGCTGCGGAATGTCTGTAGCGTCAGCTTCTTTCAAACCACCCGTCTTCACATCATAAATGAAGAAGGACTGGAAGTTTGTCAGCGAAATTTCATCAGTTGAAATTTCGGAAGCACTTGCTACACTGCCTGCCGGAACGGTAAAGATAATGCTTTCATTGCCGCCGTCAAGCGAATACTCTTTAATGAAGCCAAGAGCAACGTTTGCGATCTGAACGCCGAAGTTACCGCCTGCAAGCAAAGGACCGCTGTTGCCTACATATTTACTTGCACCATTAATTGCTGCATAGTACGGAGT
>CAKSHV010000074.1 GCA_934457515.1 uncultured Clostridia bacterium | reverse complement strand
GCGACAAGGGCAGGGTTATGATAAACGGAACAGTCGTTAAGGCGTCTGCCGAGGTGAAAAAAGGGGACATTATTTCCATTGCCATGGGTGAGCGGGTGCTGAAAGCAGAGGTTTTAGACGCGGAGAGTACACACGTTACCAAAGACAGCGCACCTTTGATGTATCGCCAGTTTGACGAGTAAAAATAAGGCATAATTTAGGCGGCACAGCATAGAATGTACCAAAAAGGAGGTACAAACCTATGGAAGAAAAACGAAACGGGCCGCAGAACATTATTTTAGAGGACAGGGAAAAGCTGAATGTTTCAGGCGTTTTGGACGTGGAGGAGTTTTGCGAAGAAAAAATTCTGCTGGAAACAACGCTCGGGTTTTTAGAGGTTTTGGGCGCAGATTTGCACATGAACAAGCTTTCGGTTGAAACGGGCGAGCTTACCATTGAGGGCGAAATCTCCTCGCTTACATACACCGAGGAAAACGCGCAGCCGAAAGGAAGCCTGCTTTCAAGGCTGTTTCGGTGACGGGTATGGATACAGGGGTTGCATTTGAAATTCGTGTGTTTTTCCTTTGCGGACTGTGCGGCGTTGCCTGCTCGGTTGTGTACGATTTATTCAGAATCGCTCGCAGATGCCTGAAAACGGGGGCAGCTGCGACTTTTGTTTTAGATTTGCTCTTTTGGCTGTCCTCGGCGTATCTCACATTTACCATGGTGTTTTACGCCAATTACGGGCGCGTTCGCTGGTATGAATTTTTCGGGCTGCTGCTGGGCGGATTTGTGTATTTTATGAGCATAAGCCGCTTGGTGACGGACGGCGGTGTGCGCACCGTGACTTTGCTTGCGGCAATAATAAAAAAACTGCTGCATCTTTTGCTTTTTCCTCTTTTTTTCGTGCTGAAAATCTTATTTCGTCCGATTTTTAGGATTCATAAAAATTTTTTGAAGAAAATGCGAAAAAATAGGTTGACAATGGGGCATTTTTGGTTTAAAATAAGAAAGAGAATGGAATTTTATACAAAATTTTTGCGGAAGTAACCGCCTGAAACAGAGTTAAAGGGGTGAAGCAGGGTGGCCGGAAAAGCAAAAAAGAAAAAGAAAGCGCCTTTCAGCAGGCTGATTACGCTTGTGCTGTGCGTTGCGATTCTCGGGCTCGTGATTACCATGATATCGCAGCAAACCACCATGTCAAAGCTCTCCTCCGAGGAGAAAACGCTGAATCAGAAAATTCAAACGGAAAAAGACGAAAAAGCGCGCATGGAAAAGCAGCTTGAAGAACCGAATGAGTTGGAAAGAATTGAACAGATTGCCCGCGAGCAGCTTGGCATGTTAAAGCCCGGCGAGCGTGTGTTTGTTGATTCTTCGAGATAAAACTAAGGAGGACTTTTTGGTTATGCAGTTGGAAGTGGGAAATGTTGTTTCGGGGAAAATCACCGGAATCACAAACTTCGGCGCGTTTGTGCAGCTGGAGGGCGGAAAGGTTGGTCTTATCCATATTTCGGAGGTTGCACTCGAATATGTTAAAGACATTAACGACCATGTGAAAGTGGGCGACGAGGTGAAAGTGAAAGTCGTGTCCATTGCGCCCGGCGGCAAAATCAGTTTGTCTATAAAGAAGGTTTTGGAGGAAGAGAACAAAAACAAGGCGTCGCGCCCTGCCGATGTGGAAATGTTTAAGTCGCATCAGACGGAGGATATGTCATTTGAAGAAAAGATGAACCGTTTCAAGCAGGACAGTGACGATAAAATGCTTGCCTTAAAGCGCAGCTTTGAATCCAAGCGCGGTTCGGGCAGGAGAAGATAAAAAATTAAGAAGCACGGAAAACCGTGCTTTTTTTGTTTTATCAAGAAAAAGTTGCAGCTTTATTGCGCAAATACAGCAGAATTGTGCAATGCTTTTTTGTTGACAAGGGCGGAGTGTTGGTATATAATAAACTTTAGAAGTTAGTATATAATAAAAATTACGCATTTAAAGTTATGATTTTCTGCGGCGGGAGGTGCTTTGGGTGAAATTACGGTCTGAAATGTCCGACAGCTGGTCGGTGACATATTATATCGGCGATTTCACTTCATGCGGAACGTGGTGGCACGATGACCCGAAAGTTTATAACTATTCCAAGCTGTATTTTCCCATTGAGGGGGAAATGGAAATTAAAGTAGGCGATAAGGTATATATCGGAAAGCCCGGCGAGTTGTTTTTAATTCCCGAGGGCGTGGAACATTCCTTTCGCCTGACTGAGACAAACTGCTTAAAAAAATACTGGTTTCATTTTAAAATGCTGCCCAATCTTTTGCAGTCCGTCTATGAAAAGCGGGCGGTTCCGCTTTTCATTAAAGTAGACGATGTGGAGAAAACGGTGCGGGCGTTTGCTGACATTTTTTATCTTGCGCAGCACAGAGAAAGTCTGTCGGCGAGAATCCGTCTGCAAAGCGAGATTTTAAACATGATCGCCTCGTTTTTCGAGGTTGCCGAGCATGAGGACGGCGTGAACCTGCGCGACAGTGAGCGCGATATGGCGCCTCTTACCTTTATTGCGCGCTACATGGCGGAAAATTTGGACCACACTGTCAGCGTGGAGGAACTTGCCACTTTGGCAAATTTGCACCCGAACTATTTAATTCGCAGTTTTAAGCAGCAGTTCGGCGTGCCGCCGGTGCGCTATTTGAATAATTTGCGTGTGAAACGCATTGCGGCGCTGCTTTGCACCACCGGTCTGCCTTTTAAGGAAATTATGCGGCAAACGGGTTTTTCCGAGCCTGCCTATTTTTCCGGCTTTTTCAAGCGGGAAACCGGCTATGCGCCGCGGGCGCTGCGGGCATACTACAGGGAAAACGGCGCGCTGCCGCCCGAATTTGAACAATAGAGCTTGTCGACAAGTCGACACTTTCAAAAAGAATGCGAGCGCAGCTCGCATTCTTTTTGATTCAAGGGCTTTCGTTCGCACGGCTTGCCAGTACCAAAGGTCAGGCAAACCAGCCCTTGCAAGGAGTAAAATCGCAGGCGCATGTCCTGCGATTTTACGAATTTAAGTTTTGAGGGAATTTCCCTCAAACTCCCTTTTCTTGTCGAAAAACATAGTTTTCGACAGTCTGAAACGCCTTGGCATGTGCCAAGGCGTTCATTATTTTTTTCGCATATAAGCAATCAGGTCGGACAGCAAGGACAGTTCCTCTTTGTTCAGCGCTGCTGCCGCGTAAAACGGCTGAGGCAAAGGAAAGTTTCGTTCTTTCCCCGTAAGCAGAAAATCGGCGCTGCAATTTAGGGCATCGCACAGCTTCACCAAATTTTCGGGACGGATTGCCTTTTTCCCAAGCTCTAAATTGGAAATCATTTGGGTGGAAACGTCCATTTTTTCTGCAATCTGCTCCTGTGTGAAGTTCAGCGCTTTCCGCTTTTCATGTATTCTCTTTCCCATTTCTTTCAGCAGTTTTCCGTCGCTCATTTTTCCGCCTCGATTTTACATCAGTTTAAACCCGTTTAATTCTTTTTATTCAGTATATCACCTGTAGAATATATAAAAAATAATCTATAGATTAAATATGGTTGACAAATAACATCTATAAATGATATAATGAATAAAGAAAGTTTTAAGAAAGCGGGGCAAAAAACGGATATGGGGGTTCGGTTTGTTTTAAGCGGCGGAAAAGAGAAAATAAGAGCGCGGTTTGCGGGGCTGACTGACGTTTGCTCGTTTGAAAAAGATGAATGCGGAAGTATTCGCCTGTGCTGGATCGGAAAAAACAGTTCGCCAAAAACCATACGCTATTTCAATGTGACGGTATATTTTTTGGATGAACGGCTAAGTGTACCGTCTGAGGCGTATATAAAGCGCGAAACGCGGGTGGATAGCATTGCGCCGCAGGAGGAGATGGTGATTTGTTCAAATGTTGGGTGTTATCCCGATGCCTGCTTTGCGGTTATCGGTGAAGTGGGCGTGAAATATATCGATGGGACGGCTTGTGCGTTTTACCTGGGGCAGGTTGCCAAAATGGGCAGTATTTTAAGCAGGTGGGACGGTACGGCGGCAGAGAAAACAGAGTATTGACACAAGCAGCAAACGGTTATATAATATGTGCAGAAATTAAAAAAGGAGAATACATATGAAAAGAATAGCAGTTTGCGCAACAAAAGAGCATTTAGGATATATTTTATATGTGCCGGAAAACTTTACGGAGGACACCTGCATGATTATTTACCTGCATGGCGCGGGTGAAAGAGGGACAAATTTAGACCATGTGGAGGCGCACGCCATTCCGCAGATGATTCATGACGGTAAAGAGATAGACGCGCTTGTTCTGTGCCCCCAGTGCCCGGCGGAATTTGTGTGGAACAATGTGGTTCGGGACGTGAAGAAACTGATTGACGATATTGCGGCGGAATATAAAATAAAGCCGGACAGAATCAGCATTACGGGGTCGAGCATGGGCGGCTACGGCACCTGGGAAATGGGGCTTACCTACCCGAACTTCTTCTCTTGTATTGCACCTGTCAGCGGCGGCGGTATGCAGTGGCGCTGCCAAAAGCTGATAAACACACCTGTTTTGGCGTTTCATGGCGAAAAAGACGACTCTGTGGAGCTGATTAACTCCAAAATGATGGTGGAGGGCGTTTTACATTTCGGCGGAGAGGCAAAGCTGGTTGTTTTGGAAGGCTTTGGGCATAACGACGGCATTGACGAGGCATATAACAACCGTGATTTGGTTTCGTGGCTTTTGTCGCACAGACGAACTGACTTTTCGCGTGTGAAAGAGGTTTGCGAGGAGATGTTTTAAAAAAGCGTCAGCATTTCGCTGACGCCCCAAAGAGAATGCGAGCGCAGCTCGTTTTCTCTTTGAAAATGTCGATTTTGCCGACACGCTAAAGCGGCTTGCGATTTTCGCAAGCCGCTTTTTCTTTATGAATTATGCCAAATCCTTGGGCGTTTTATTGTCTAAAATAACAGGGAGAATTTCAAATGCATAATGCACCTCGTCATCGCCCTTTAAGCGGAACCGCTCTGCAACTAAAGGTCCGCACGAGCCCGAGCCTGTGCCGCTTACTTTATAATCAATACGAAGGAATGTTTCGTCCTGCTTTTCCAGCTCCCAGGTGTGTTTTGCATCGATTAAGTTTTCGGTCGAATAGTGCGAAACCGCAAAATCGAATTTCTGATCGTCTTTGGAGCGGATGAGCAGACCGCGCCCCAAACCGTCGGTTACGCTGACCCACTTCGTGTCGGTTTTGTTGCCGAAGTCCTGGGGCTTAATGTTCGGAACATATTCCGCATCGACCGTTGTTTTGTAGTAATTTACCGACGCGTGATGGCACATATCGCAGCAGTTTTCAACAGGACCTCTGCCATAGTATTCCACATTTTCGCTGCCTGCGGACAAAACGAAGTCCATGCCAAACCGGGGCAGAAAATGCTCGTAATCGCATTTACCGTCCACCTTTACTTCAATCACGCCGTTGGGCTGAACGGTGTATACAACCGTGTAGTGAACAAAAGGCGCGAGCGCAAGGCAGGAAACCATTTGGTCAGCTGTGATGACAATAATTCCGTCTTTTTCTTCCCATGTGCAGGAAACGGTTTTGGTTTCATTGTGGCGGAAAATGCTGATTTGCGATTGTCCCAGCATCCATTTATTCCACATAGGACGGTAGTTGTCGATTTCTGCACGGGCAACCGAAATCTTCGTGCGGTCTGCCAGCATGTCTGCACCGTTTACCGAGAGCACGTCAAACGCACCGTAGATTTTGTTGAAAATATATACAAAGTTAAAGCCGCGGATCTGCAAAAATTCATCGTCTTCAAACTCTGCTTTCAGCGCGCCGCGAACGGGCATTAAGGGTTCTTTATGAATCGCAACGGGCAGAACAATCTGCGTAAAGCCTGTTTCATAGCCTGCTTTTTCCCACATTGTGTCAAAAGTCGTTAAGGTGTGGAAGGTGATGTGGCAGCCGTGTTTTACGGATTTTGGCAGCACGGATAAGTCAATTGTAATATCTAAAGTGCCGTGGGGTGCAATATCATATTCGGGCAGTGTTTCGCTTTTAATAACAGTGCCGTCCGCCTCGATTTCGTAGAAAATGAGGTATTTGTTTGCGTTGGTGAAGTCAAAACGGTTGTAAATGCGGAACTTGCCCTTTGCCGCGTCGATTTCTTCCACATAAAGGTTTTGATATACCGCCTTTGCCTCCAAAGCGCCGGAGGAGAAGGTTCTGTCCGGGCGAACCAAACCGTCGCAACAGAAGTTGTTCATGTTTACAACTTCGCCGCAGTCGCCGCCGTAGCCGTATGCTTTGTTTCCGTTTTCGTCTTCCAAAACAACCGCATGGTCGCACCATTCCCAAATGCAGCCGCCGATTAAGCGGGGATATTTATAAAATACGTCCCAGTACTGCTTAATGTCGCCCGGTCCGAAGCCCATGGCATGGGAGTATTCGCAAAGGAAGAACGGGCGGGTTTCGCCGAGTTCGTTTTTTCCTTCCTCTTCGCAAAAATTGGTGCTTGAGTACATGTAGCTGATAATGTCGAATTCAGGCGCATGTTTGTCCAGAATTTCGTCCTGCTGCAGGCGATGACGGTTTGAATTTTCGTAATGTGTGAGTCTGGTCGGGTCTTTTTCCTTAAAGAAGTGGTACATGGCAATGTGATTGTCGCCGTAGTCCGACTCGTTACCCATTGACCATATGATTACTGAGCATGCGTTTTTGTCGCGCTCGAACATTCTTTCCGCGCGGTTCAAATACGCAGTTTTCCATTCCGGCATGTGCGAAACATGCTTGGGGTTAAACGCATGGTAGCCGTTGAACTTGAAAATAAGGCCGTGACACTCCAAATCCGCCTCGTCAATGACATAGAAGCCGTATTCATTGCAAAGATTCAAAAATTCGGGCGTGTTGGGGTAGTGCGAGGTGCGGATGGTGTTGATGTTTAAGCGTTTCATCTGCTCCAAATCGTGCCGAATGTCCGCAATGGGGGTAACGTGACCCAAAACAGGGTGGGAATCGTGGCGGTTCACACCTTTTAATTTCACCGCAACGCCGTTGATTAAAAGGGCGCAGTTCGGCGCAATTTCAACCGTCCGG